>JACDAO010000342.1 GCA_013695405.1 Acidobacteriota bacterium
GGCGCCGCCGGCAGTCAGCGAGTCGCGCAGCTCCCCCGCCCGGCTCCCGAGGTCGTGCCGCGACAAGGCTTCTTCGAGCAGTCGACCTGCATCGCCAGGTGGTGCGGCTGGATCCGCGGCGCGCCAAGACCGGCCGTGGGTGTGGGTTCGGTCTACGTCGTCTTCGTCGCCTTTCCTTCGAACGTCGGGGTCCACGTCTTGCCGTCGGTCGACATCTCGCACTTGAACGTCATCGTCGAGCCGCCGGCACCGAACTCCAGCGTGCAGCGGTCGCGCCACGTCGCGGTGCCCATCGTCGACGTCCCGGTCGCGGTCCACGTATCGCCCTTCGCGATCATGGTCCCCGAGGCCATCATCCCAAGGCTGTCGAACGAATTGAAGGTGTAGACTTTTTTCGCCGCATCGTAGCCATACATTTCGATGCCCTTCATCTCCCCCATCGGCGACTTGCCTTGGTAGCTCCGCTGGACGAAGAAATTGCCCGGCGTCCATTCGATGCGATCCGCGCCAGTCAGCTTGCCGCCAGGCCCCATCGGTCCAGGTTTCATCACGCCTTCAAACGTCCAGTTGCCGATGAACACGCCCAGCCGCTGATGCTCCGGGCCAGGCTTGGGCATCTCCTGCGTCCGCGCGAATACGACGCCGGCACACATCGACGCGACAGCCACGACCACTAAGACACGCCTCATGATCTGCTCCCTTCACTGGTGTTCCGCCGGACGTTGTTCCGCCGGACGTGCAGATTATGTGCCGCGAGCGCTGCGGAATGCGAATGTGAAGGCCGGCCCTGGCCGACGACCAGCGGGTTCCTGATTGCGCCCGCGTGGAGACGCGCCATATGCTGCGCGTGGGTCGGTTCCTCTTCGCCCAACGATCGTCCACGTTGGGACGCGGCAAGCCGCGACCCTCAGCCAGGCGCTCGGCGCATTGCGGACACGCGGACCGCACGCATCGTCGGCCTGCACCGCCAGGAGCACTCATGCGAACCATGGATCGTCACACCTCACGTCGGCACCTCCTGCGGGTCGGCGGATTGGCCCTGAGCGCCTGGTATGTCCCTGGTGCGTTCGCGCAGGCGCTGATCGAGACCCCGCGGCAGACTGAGGGGCCGTTCTATCCTGATCATCTTCCGCTGGATCGAGACAACGACTTGATCGTGGTCGGCCAGAGCACGACGCCAGCGGTAGGCGAGGTGACGCACCTGTCTGGACGTGTCCTCTCCCGTGCTGGCGCCCCGCTCCGCGGCGTGACGGTCGAGATCTGGCAGGTGGACAGTCGCGGCGTGTACTTGCACTCGGCAAGCGGCAACACGCAGGCCGGGCGAGATCCGAACTTTCAGGGTTTTGGTCAGTTCGAGACAGGTAGCAGCGGCGAGTATCGATTCAGAACCATCAAGCCGGTGGCCTATCCCGGCCGAACGCCGCACATTCACGTGCAGGTGAAACGCGGCGGCCGCGAATTGCTCACCACACAGTGCTATGTGAAAGGTGACCCGCGGAACGCGCGCGATGGTGTGCTCAGGCGCATCGCTGACGAACGAGCGCGCGAGTCCGTCCTGGTGGACTTCGTCCCGGTCCCTGGCGATCCCACAGGTGCATTGCGGGCGACATTCGATGTCGTGCTCGGTGTCATACCCGCCGAGTAGGGCCACCAGCAGAACAACACGACGTCGCGTGGCCGGCTGCCGTGCACGCCGTTGCGACATTACGCGCTTGCGAGGGTCTTTGACCATTGCATCAAGGATGAAGCGGTCGCCGGCGGCGCCGTCAGCTTCGCGTTGTCCGTCAATGCGCTGACTGGTACCACCGGCTCTGCAGGAGACCCGGAGCATTCAGGTGCCGCGCCGCGTTCGCGCCGCTCGCATCATCCGCCGTTGCGAGCCCGGCGCATCCGCGGCTATTATCTGGCGACGCACCGCGCGGCTCTTCCTCCCGGATGCCGCCCCCTCGTTCGGGGCAGGCGGATGCGTGTCCCGTTGACCGGCCATCCGCGGCCAGGGCCGCGCCTGGAGAATAGCGCATGACGACTGCCCTCGTACGCGCGACGGTGCCCTGCATTGTCGCCTGCCTGCTCACACCGACGCTGCACGCCCAGACCCGGAAGGTCGAGTTCAGCGACACGCGGCTCGCCAATGGCTTGCGCGTGATCATCGCCGAGGACCACAGCGCACCGGTGTTCTCGATCGCGGTGAACTATTTCGTCGGCTCGCGCGACGAGCGCAAGGGCCGCACGGGCTTTGCGCACCTGTTCGAGCACATGATGTTCAAGGGGTCGGAAAACATCGGCACCGGCGAACACTTCTACCTGGTGTTCACCAACGGCGGCGACATGAACGGCACCACGAACAAGGATCGGACGCTCTACTTCGAGCGCCTGCCGAGCAACCAGCTGGAACTCGGGTTGTACCTCGAAGCCGATCGCATGCGCTCGCTCGCGATCACCCCGGCCAACCTCGACAACCAGCGCAACGCCGTGCAGGAGGAGCGTCGACTGGCCATCGACAACCAGCCGTATGGCAAGACCTTCGAGGCGGTCGACGAACTCGCGTACGGCAACTTCTCCAATGCGCACTCGGTGATCGGATCGATGGAGGACCTGTCGGCCGCGACCGTGGACGACGTCGCGGCGTTCTTCAAAACCTACTACGCCCCCAACAACGCCGTGCTCGCCATCGTTGGCGACGTGGATACGAAGCACGCCTTGGCGCGCATCCGGCATCACTTCGAGTCCATTCAGCAACAGCCCACGCCACCGCGACCCGACCTCGCCGAGGCGCCGCCGCAGGCCGAGCGCCGCAGCACGATCGACGATGCGCTGGCGCGCCTGCCGCGGGTGGACCTGGCGTGGCGGACCCCGCCGAGCCTCACTCCGGATCACGACGCGCTCACCGTGCTGGCCAACGTGCTGTCGTCGGGTCGCAGCTCGCGCTTCTTCGAGGCCATTGTCAGGCAGGCGCAGCTTGCCTCGAACGTGTTCGCGTTCGCTGGCGACTCGCGCGGTCCCGGGTTGTTCCGAGTGATCGGAACGGCGGTCCCTGGCAGGCAGGTCGCCGACCTCGAGGCCGCCATTCATACCGAGATCGAACGCATCAAGGGCGGACCGATCGAGACGTGGGAGCTCGAGAAGGCCCGCAACAGTGCACGCCGCAGCGTGGTGCAGCAACTCGGCAGCTCGCTGCAGCGCGCCATCCTGCTGTCGCAGTTCGCGCTGCTCAATGACGATCCCGGCCTGATCAACACCCGCGCCGAGCGCCTTGCCGCCGTGACCGCCGAGGACGTGCGCCGCGTCGCGCGCCAGTATCTCTCGGCCGAGAACCGCACCGTCGTCATCACCCAGCCACAGGCGGCCGGGCCCGTGAAGGGAGCGCAGTGATGCCACACCGACATCCCCTTCTCGTCGTGGGGCTCGGCGCACTCGCTGCGGGCACCGTGCTCACCGCTGCCACGCACGAATCACTACAGCAGCCGCCCGCAGGCCAGCCGCCGCCGTCAATACAGGGCGCCGAACTCAAGGGCCGTGCGCCGGTCTCGGACGACGTGCTGCAGGTGGAGCTTCCCCGCGCCCGCGAGGCGGACCTGGCCAACGGGCTGCACCTGATCGTGCTGGAGGACCGTCGTGTGCCGGTCGTCTCGATCCAGATGCAGATCGAGGGCGCCGGCGGCTACTACGACCCCGCGGACGCCCCGGCCTTGCTGCGGCCACGGCAACGATGCTGCGCGAAGGCACGACCAGCCGCTCCTCGCGGGAGATTGCCGAGAGCCTCGAGACCGTGGCCTCGTTCGTGAACGTGGGGGCCGGCGCGGCATCGCCGTCGGTGTCGGCATTCGGCTCGACGCTGACCGAACACGTCGACCGCACGCTGGACATCATGGCCGACATGCTGCTGCGGCCGACGTTCCCCGAGGAAGAACTGAACCGCTGGAAGACGCAGCAGCGGGCGATGCTGGTGCAGCAGCGGGCCAACGCCGGCCTGCTCGCGATGGAGCGCTTCGGCAGGGTGATGTACGGAGAGCACCCGGCGAGCAGGGTGCTGCCGACCGTCGCGTCGGTCGACGCCATGTCGCGGTCGCGGCTCGCCACGTTTCACGCCGAGTCCTACACGCCCGACTTCACGGTCGTGGCCATCGCGGGCGACATGTCCTTCGAGGAGGCGACGCGGCGCGTCGAGGCGGCGTTCGGCACATGGAAGAAGAGCGGACGCACGCGTCCGGCCGTGAGCGATCCTCCGCTCCCCAGCGCGAGGGCAGTCGCGTTCGTGGACCGACCGAACTCCGTGCAAACCAACCTCATGGTCGGTGTGCCTGGCATCTCGCGCACAAATCCCGAGTACGACACCTTCGACGTGCTGAACAAGATCATCGGTGGCGGGCCGACCGGCCGGCTGTTCATGAACCTGCGGGAGGCGAAAGGCTACACGTACGGCGCGTACAGCGTGTTCAACGCCACGCGGCATCGCGGTGCGTGGCACGCGTCGACCGAGGTGCGCAGCGAGGTGACCGAGCCTGCGCTGAAGGAGCTGCTCGCGGAGGTGGAGCGACTGCGCACCGATCTCGTTCCCGACAAGGAGTTCGCGGAGGCGCGGCGGTCGATCGTGGCGAGCTTCGCACTGTCGCTCGAGAATCCGGAACAGCTGCTCGGCCTGTACGTGACGAGGCACGTGTACGGGCTGCCGGCCGACTACTTCGACCGGCGTCCGGAGCGGATCATGGCGGTCACGCGCGAGCAGGTGCAGGCACTCGCGCGGAAGTACCTCGATCCGTCACGGCTCCAGATCGTCGCGGTGGGTACGGGGTCTGCCGTCGGCAAGACACTCGGGCAGTTCGGTCCGGTGACGAGCTACGACGTCGACGGCAAGGTGATCGACGGAAAGTGAGCGCCGCGTTCGGACCGCCCGTGCTCTCCGAGATGCTGTCGCGCCAGCGCGCATTGCAGAGCGCTCGAGCGCTGCCGATTGCAAGAGCAACCAGCATCGGCCGGGGGCGCCGCGCGCATATGACGCGGGCAAGCTTCCTTGCAATGCACGGACCGGTGCTGGTCTTTCCGACGAGCCGCTATGTCGACAACTCTGGTGGTGGTCCTGATGGTGGTGGCGTGCGGGCTGTGCCTGGCCTTCGTCGGTGTCGGGTTGTTGGTGGCTGCCTTGAAGGACACCCCGCGAGTCGAGCGACATGGGCAGCGGGCCCATGAGTAGCGAGCAACCGTGAGGTTGTTGTTCCAGTCGAAAGCATTGACGCCGTGTGCACCCCCTCGCCCGACGGAGGGACAAATGCGCGTATGCGCGGCCGGTACCCGGCTCTACTGACCCACTCCCCGTCGGTCAGCCTCGAGGTACGCCCGGACTTTCTCGTTGCCGTCCACTTGCATGACCTGTTCTTTCAACAAACCGTCGTGCATGTCGTACACGACGCCGTGCAGCATCGGACGCCGCCCCTTTCGCCAGGCGTTCTGGACGACCGGCGTTCGTGACAGGTTGTAGACCTGTCGCAACACGTTCAGCTGTACCACCCGCTCGAAACGTTCGCCCTCATTGTCAAGGGCCAGGAGTTCGCCCTGGTGTCGTCTGACGATATCGCGTATGCCCGCCAGCCAGTGATCAACGAGGCCGTACGACTGATCGCCCATCGCCGCGTGCACGCCACCGCACTGATAGTGCCCGCAGACCACCACATGCTCCACATCCAGAACCTCCACGGCGTACTGCAGCACGGACATCACGTTGAGGTCGGCCGGGAAGACCTGGTTGGCGATATTCCGGTGCACGAACATCTCGCCCGGGAGCACGCCGGTGAGCGTCTCGATCGGGACCCGGCTGTCGGCGCAGCCGATGAACAGGAAGTGAGGCTCCTGTCTGGCAGCATGCCGTTTGAAGAAGTCGGGATCGTCTCGGGTGATTTGTTCGACCAGAGCACGATTGTTCTGGAAGAGGCGGCGCAGGTTTTCCATCTAATGGCTCGGGCTGATCGGCGGCAGCGTGATGCCCACCGTTCGGAAGTCAATGCGCTTCAGTCTCGCCGCGCGTCTGAAGTCACTGATGTACTCGAGGACGTCATGATCGATGTGACGGCACGCGGTACCATCGATTTCGATGCGGCTTCCTGGCGCGAGCCGATCAAAGAGCCGCGCCAGAGTTGCCTTGTTGAGGAATGTCACCTGGTCGTGCAATCGGAGCCTGGTGAGTACGCTTCCCGGCGGGCTGACGACCGTGTAACACGGGAAGCGCAGTTGGTCGACCAGGATGAAGATGAAACCGACCGAAAGCCCGATGGCGACGCCGGCCGGCAAGTTTGTGAAGAAGATGGCGACCAGCGTCACCACGAACGGCACGAAGTGCGACCGGCCTTGCAACCACATGTACCGCAACACGCTCGGGTGCAACAGCTTGAACCCGGTGTAGATGAGCAGAATAGCCAGTGACGCGAGAGGGATGCGGTTCAGCAGTGCCGGGACGGTGAGCACCGTCGCCGCCAGAAACAGGCCTTGCAGGATGGCAGACAGCCTCGACTGGGCGCCCGCATCCACATTTGCCGCGCTGCGGACGATGACACCGGTGACGGGCAGTCCGCCGATCAGGCCGGCAACGATGTTCCCGGCGCCTTGAGCGGCCAACTCGCGATTGGAAGGCGCTTCGCGCTTGTACGGGTCCATGCGGTCCGTGGCCTCGAGGCTCAGTAAACTCTCGAGACTGCCGACGATCGCCAACACCAGCGCGATCTGCCACGTCTCTGCCCTCCAGAATGCGGCCCAATCGGGCGAGGCAAACAGGCGGGACACGTCCGACAACGAGCTCAGGACGGGTACCGCGAGGAAGTGCTCGGCACCCAGTTGCATCGACGGATGCAGGCGAGGCAGCACCATCTGCGCCCCCGTGCCGGCCAGCACGACGGCAACCGCACCCGGCAACCAGCCCAGGCGCCCCAGCCGTGAATTACCCCAGGCAGCCAGCATCGCCACAGCCAGAAGACTCAGCACGATGGCCGCGGGCTCGATGCTGCTCAGGGCGTGGACAATCGCGGTCAAGGTGTTCTCGGCGTTGGCCTGCAGGAATGCCTCGTCCCCAGCGAAGTTCGCGTCATACCCCACCGCGTGCGGCACTTGCTTGAGGATGAGAATGAGCCCAATCGCGGCCAGCATGCCCCTGATGACGCTGGACGGAAAGTAGTACGCGACGACACCGGCGCGACACCAGGCCAGGAGCACCTGGAACACTCCGGATAGGACGACTGCGACCAGGAAAGCACGGTAGGACGACAGCGTGATGATGGCTGGAATCACCACGGCGGTCAGACCTGCCGCGGGCCCGCTCACCATCAGTTGTGAGCCGCTCAGGGCGCCGACGACGACGCCGCCGACGACACCGGAGATGATGCCAGCGGAGGGCGGCGCGCCGGACGCGAGTCCGACACCGAGACACAGTGGAAGAGCAATGAGGTAGACCACCGCCGCGGCGGGCACGTCCGTGCGCCATGCGTTGGCGAACGACGGCTGCGGCGCAGTTTCGACGCGTCGTGCCGTGCCACTCGGTGGATCGGTCAGTCGTTTGAAAACGGCATCTGCCCAGGTCATGTCGTTGATAGCCCGCATGCTCGCGGTAGCGCTGCCTTCGTCGGGATGAACGCCACACCCGTTCGAGACCTTACCTGAAGCCAACGCACTACAGCAACCCACCAGGCCGCTGGTCGCAGGCTCGAGTCGAGACGAATGGCCTGCTGCCAACAGGCCCTTTCATCATCTGATCTCGCCTGGCTGTGAACTCGTTGCCCGGTCTCCACTCCGGGAATCTGGCCGCGTTCGCGACGTCGCACCCCACCATGAACATGAGTTGCGCGTCTTCCGCAGCGCCGCTGAGATCCCAGTCGGTCCTGATCTCGTCTGAAGGCTTGTGGTGGTCGCGGCCGTGTGATACGTCGGCGGCGCGCAGCACGTCATCGAGGTCCGACGCGCCCATGCCGCCGACAGTGACGTCGCGGGTGCGGCCGCACTGGTTGACGCCGTCCAGGTTGATATTCGCGACCGTCTTGTCGAGCGGATCCAGCGGAGGGGTCGCGTAGTACCAGAGCAAGTCCGGTGGTCACTGCCGAAGGAGAAGCGCCATCAGGGAAATGCGTCGGCGGCGCTCAGGCGGAGCGCACTTATCTTCCTCTTCGCCTGCGAAGCCAGACCACACCGGCGAGCCCCGTGGCGAGCAGCAGCGCCCCTGGCTCCGGCACGGCGGCAACTTCGACATCGAGCCGGAACGCGCGTGCTCCGCTCAGGAACTCGCGAGAGGCAAAGTACTCCAGATTGTTGTTGATGACCGGGGCCACACCCAGCGCCTCATTGTCGGCGCGGAACAACAGGCTGAAGAGGAGCATCTGTTGCAGATAGGCAGTATTGACTGTCGACGTCACGTCCCAGGACTGGAACGTCCCAGGAGTCGCTTGCCTGGCGTCGAAGACGGCCAGCGGCCCGCCAGTCGAACCTGGCTGGTTGTTCCATGTGATCGTCGACTCGGTCCAGTTCGTCGGCGCCTGGTAGAAGGAGTGGGTTCGGTCGTCGAACGTGTCCCAGTCGTCGTTATAGAACCCCTGGAGAGTCGCGGCCGAGATCACGGTCTCGGGTGCGAAGAGAGGCAGCGCGAACATCAAATAAAACCGGTATGGGCCGAAGATCGCGCTCCCGTCGCGACCCGACAGGAGCCCCCCGCGGCCGTCGTCGTCACCAAAGTTCACGCCGGCGAACAATCCACCGGCGACAGTGGCGTCGGCCGACACGAGAATCGGGCTCGCCTCCGCTCTTGGGGAGAACGCGACCAGCAGGGCAAACACTGCGAATACTTGAGCCATCTTCCGCATCACGCCTCCTTCGACGTCGAGTGGGCCTTCCAGAGTCATTCCGCACCGGCCATCCAACCCACCTACGGCGTAGGCGATTCTCCCGGCCTCGCGATGGTGATCACGGGTGAGGTCCAGGTCTCGTAATGAGCGGGGTTCTCGTTGTCGCCAAGTGGTTTCAACACGGACAGGACGAGCCGGTACTGGTCGTTGGGCACCAGGAAGGACCCGACTCCAGTCTCGATTGTGCCATCCCATGCGTAGGCGGAGAACGAGTTCGGACCGCTGTTCCGGGGGACGAAATCGATATACAACGCGCGCCCGAGCAACTCCCCGGTGGCCTCATGCTGCACCGTCATTCGGACTCGGTACGACTGGTGATCGAGGTGTGCGAGGACGAAAGGAATGTCGTTGCCGACCAGTGAATAGGTCGCACCGGCGGGCTGATTCACAAACGCCCCGGTCGGCCCGAGCTTGGCCAGCCAGGGAAAGCCGAACGTCGTGGCTGTGAGAATGGGAATCGCCTGGTAGTCTCCCTTGAAACCGGCATAAGGCACGCGATAGACCTGACCGCCATCTGACGGCGTCAAGACCAGATACCCGTTGAAGATCGTCTGGTCGGGAGCGCTCGCGGGAGGCGTGATCGTCACGTCTACCGAGGCAGTCGTCCCTGCCGCCACCGTGACGGGATTGGCGCTGAACGACACAGACGACCGAGCGTCGAGGAACTGAAGCGGGTTGGGTGGCGGCGGCGTACCAGGATGTGTCCCGCGTGTGGCGACCGCGGCGACATGGGACAGCGAGTAGGTGGCGTCACCCGAACTGTTGTTTGCGATGGTGAAAGTCTTGGTCACCGACTCGCTCTCCACTTCGCCAAGCGAGAGCTTGCCCGGCGCAATCAGCGTCGTGGCCTGGATCGCTCCGGGAATATCCAGCATGCCGGCCCCCTGACGATGCACATGGTCGAGGAGACCGGTGGCCGGGTTCAGAGACCACGGCCTCGGGTCGGCGCTGTTCTGCAGGACGTCTCGAATGCTCTGCGCCGGCGTTGCCGGCAGCGCCTGGAGCAGCAGGGCAACGGCGCCCGTCGTGTGGGGAGACGACATCGAGGTGCCGCTCAACGTCGCGTAACCGTCTTCGCCTCCCGGATGGTCGAGCGGGTAGGTCGACCGGATGGCGCCCCCCGGCGCGCCTATGTCGGGCTTGATGGTGAGATCCGGCGAGAGTCCGTAGGAGCTGAACGACGAGATCAGGCCGCCGTTTGGAATGTTCGGAAATTCGAGGATCTCACTCGTCCAGGTCAAGGTCACCGAGTCGGGCCCGCCCACCTGGAGGCGACTGTCGATGAGCGCGCCGTTGACGTCGGAGATGCCGACCACGGGAATGGTCACGGCCGGCCGACCGGGGGGATCGGTCGGAGTTATAACCGACGGGTTGAGCGGTCCAGGGGCGTTGTTGTAGAGAACGACCACAGCTGCGCCAGCATTCTGCGCGCTGATCGCCTTCTCATAGAACGTGCAAAAGCCTCGGCGAATGAGAGCGGCGGCGCCAGTCAGGCTCCCAGGTGGCGG
>JACDAO010000349.1 GCA_013695405.1 Acidobacteriota bacterium
AGCGACGAGGGCATGCTTGGGGCTGGCCCTTGGCGCCTGGCGCCTGGCCCGCACGATCTACAGCTGAAGTGCCGGGTCGGCATTGAAATCGAGCACGGCACCGCGCACGCCGGCGGCCCAGCGGCGCAGGCCGGCCGCGGCAATCATCGCGGCGTTGTCGGTGGCCAGCGCGACACTCGGGACGAACACCGGCAGTCCGGTACGGGCCCCGCGAGCCTCCGCTTCGGCGCGCAGCCCGCGGTTGGCGGCAACGCCACCGGCGATGCCCACCGCGCGGACGTCCAGCCACGCGGCCGCGGCAAAGGTGCGGTCGAGCAGCGTCTGCACCACCACCCGCTGGAAACTCGCGCAGATGTCGTCGATCGCGCGTTCGGTCAGTGGCCGCGTGCCCCGGTCGGTGGCCAGTTCGACGTGGCGGCGGACCGCGGTCTTCAGGCCGCTGAAGCTGAAGTCGGCGCGCCGCTTCGACACCGGTGCGACGCCGGGCGCGGCGTAGGTGGCCGGGCCGGCCGCCCGGTCGTCGTGGGTCAGCTTCGGAATCGGAAACGACACCGCGTGCGGATCACCGCTGGCGGCGCGGCGGTCGACCAGCGGACCGCCCGGATAGCCGAGCCCGAGCAGCTTGGCGACCTTGTCGTAGGCCTCCCCCGCCGCATCGTCGCGCGTCCGACCCACCAGGTGATACACGCCCGGAGACGGCACGTGATAGAGGCTGGTGTGGCCGCCGGACACGATCAGCACGATCGCCGGCCACGGCAAGTCGCCATTGTGCAGGGCCAGCGACTCGATGTGACCGGCCAGGTGATGCACCGGCAACACCGGCAGCCCGCGCGCGACGCCGAGCGCCTTGGCAAACGCCACGCCGACCAGCAACGACCCCACCAGGCCGGGCCCCTGGGTCACGGCGATGGCGTCCAGATCTCCCCAGCCGGCCTGCGCGTCGGCGAGCGCCTGGGTGACGACGGCCGAGATGTCGCGCAGGTGCTGGCGCGACGCCAGTTCGGGCACGACGCCGCCCCACTCACGGTGGATGTGGACCTGCGAGGCGACCACACTGGATCGCTGCCTCCAGCCGACCCCATCGGCGCTCGTCTCGACGACGGCTGCGGCCGTTTCGTCGCAGGAGCTCTCGATGCCGAGCACGCGCATCAGCGGGCGACGGCTTGCTCGGGGACCCGATCGAACAACGCCGCGAGGGAGGTGGAGTACGGCGCGCGGCAGACGCCGCGCTCGGTGATGATGCCGCTCACCAGCGCGTGCGGCGTGACGTCGAAGGCCGGGTTGTAGACCTTCGCTTGATCCGGGGCGATCTGGGTGGCGCCGACGTGCGTCACCTCGCGGCGGCTGCGTTCCTCGATCGGGATGCCCGAGCCGTCCGAGGTCGCCAGATCGATGGTCGAGCGCGGCGCCGCGACGTAGAACGGCACGCCGTGCTGCCGCGCCAGCACCGCCACGGTGTAGGTGCCGATCTTGTTGGCGACGTCGCCGTTGGCGGCAATCCGATCGGCGCCGACGACGACGAAATTGATGCGCTTGTCGCGCATCAGCACCGCCGCCATGTTGTCGGCAATCACGGTCGTGTCGATGCCGTCGCGCACCAGTTCCCACGCAGTCAGCCGCGCGCCCTGCAGCACCGGCCGGGTCTCGTCGGCGAAGACCCGCACCGTCCGTCCCTGCTCGACCGCGCCGCGAATCACGCCGAGCGCGGTGCCGTATCCGGCGGTGGCCAACGAGCCGGCATTGCAGTGGGTCAGGATGCCCGCGTCCTGCGGCACCAGTGCGCCGCCGAGTCGTCCGATCTCGCGGCAGCTGGCGACGTCCTCGTCGTGGATCGCCTGCGCCTCGTCGCGCATCAGGCGGCGCAGGTCGTCGACGCCCGCGCCGGCCAGCACCCGCCGCGAGAAGACGGTCTTCATCCGGTCGATCGCCCAGAACAGGTTGACCGCGGTGGGGCGCGTGGCCGCGAGCAGGTCGCAGTGGCGGAGGAACTCGGTGGTCAGCTGCTTGGTGCCTGCAGCGGGGCTGCGCTGCAGGCCGAGCGCCAGGCCCATGGCCGCGGCGACGCCAATCACCGGCGCACCGCGTACGACCATCGTCTTGATGGCCCTGGCGACGTCCTGGGGGGTCTGGCAGGTGACGTAGACCTCACGGGTCGGCAGCTTGCGCTGATCCACCATGACCACCGCGTCGTCCTGCCAGGCAATCGTCGGAAGCATTCCCGCATGGTAGCCGATGGTCCGGCCTCGGCGGCACGGGGCTAGCGGAGCAGGCGGGCGTCGAACGGCAGCGGCAGCAGGTCGGCCATCCGGGTCACGACCGTGACCTCGTCGAGCGACGCCAGCAGCACCGGCACGTCGCGGCAGAACTCCCAGACGATCTGACGGCAGGCCCCGCACGGCGGCGTCGCCTCGGTGGTGTCGGCAGCGACGGCAAGGGCCTCGAAGTCGCCAGGGCGGGCCCCCTCGGACACCGCCTTGAAGACGGCGACGCGTTCGGCGCACAAGGTCAACCCGTAGGTCGCGTTCTCGACGTTGCAGCCGGTGATGATGCGCCCGTCGCGCAACCGCACCGCCGCGCCGACCTGGAAGCCGGAGAACGGCGCGAAGGCGTGCTGCCTGGCCAGCCGCGCGGCCGCAACCAGCGCGTCGTCCTCAGGCGCCAGCGTCAGTGGCATCGGCGTGTCCGGCACGGGGCAAGCGGGCAATGAAGGCGTCGAGCAGGACCGTGAACTGGCCACGCACACGCGCCGCCGTCTTCATCACGTCCTCGTGGTCGAGCGGTCCGGGCAGCACGCCGGCGGCCGGGTTGGTGATGCAGGAGATACCGGCGACGGCCATGCCCATGTGACGCGCGGCGATCGCCTCGGGCACGGTGGACATGCCGACCGCGTCGGCACCAAGCGTGCGGAAGGCGCGAATCTCGGCCGGTGTCTCGTAGCTCGGACCCAGGGTCGCCAGGTAGACGCCGTGCTGCAGCGGCACGCCGCACGCGCCCGACGCGGCCATCGCCAGTCGGCGCAATCGAGGGTCGTAGACGTGGGTCATGTCCGGGAACCGCGCGCCCAGCGACGACTCGTTCGGCCCGACCAGCGGGTTGGCACCGAGCAGGTTGATGTGGTCGTCGATCAGCATCAACGCGCCTTCGGTGAACGCGGTGTTGATGCCACCGGCGGCGTTGGTCAACAGCAGCCGCGGCACGCCCCATCGCGCCAGCACCCGCACGCCGAACACGACGCGGGACACCGGATGGCCTTCGTAGAGGTGCACGCGGCCGGCCAGGGCGGCGACGCTCGCTCCGGACGCATGCGTGCCGACCACGAGTCGACCGGCGTGGCCGACCACGTTCGAGGCTGGCCAGCCGGGAATCTCGGTGTATGGCAGGCTGGTGGCGGCGGCCAGTGTGCTGGCGTAGTCGCCGAGCCCGGAGCCCAGCACGACGGCGACGTCTGGCGGGTCACCGGCGTGACCGCGCAGCACGTCGACGGCGGCGTCGAGGGCGTCGATCAGGTCACTCATGGCGGGTCAGTGGGCCGGATTGCAAGGCGCCCAGGTGCGTCACCGTGCCGCACCCAGGCGGTCGAGGATCAAGGGCTGCGGCGCCGGCGCCTGATCGGCAATGCGCACCGCCTCGGTGAGCATTGGCCAGACGGCGTCAGCGTCGGCGGCCGACCGTGCGTGAACGACGATCAGCGGCGCGCCGACGCTGATCGCGTCACCGACGGTGGCCTGCAGGTCGAACCCGACGGCCGGGTCGACGCGGTCGTCGGCCCTGGCGCGTCCTGCCCCGAGCAGCACCGCCGCCCGGCCCAGGATGCCGGCGTCGAGTCGTTCGACGAAGCCGCCGCGCGGCGCCGGAAACGGGCGCTGCACTGCCGCATGCGGCAGCTGCTGCGGGTCGTCGATCATCCTGACGTCGCCGCCCTGTCGCTCGACGACGGCGCGGAAGCGGTCGAACGCGGCCCCGCTCGCCAGAGTGATGCGGACCAGGTCACGCGAGGCGTCCAGTGACGAGCCCGGCATGCCGAGCCAGACCATCAGCGCCGACAGTTCCAGCGACAGCGCCACCAGATCGGCGGGACCGCCGCCGCGCATCACGTCCAGGCACTCGCGCACTTCGAGTGCGTTGCCGATGGTCCGTCCGAGCGGCGCATCCATGTTGGTGAGCAACGCCGCGACGTGCAGCCCCGACCGCTCGGCCAGACTGACCAGCGCGTCGGCCAGCGCCCGCGCGTCGCGCTCGCTCTGCATGAACGCGCCGCTGCCGACCTTGACGTCCAGCACCAGCGCGTCGATGCCTTCGGCGACCTTCTTGCTGAGAATCGACGCGCAGATCAACGGCAGGCTCTCGACAGTCGCGGTCACGTCGCGCAGGGCGTAGAGCGTGCGGTCGGCTGGCGCAACGTCGCGCGTCTGGCCGATCAGCGCGCAGCCGAGATCGGCGAGCTGAGCCCGGAATTCGTCGAGCGAGAGTCCGGTGCGGAAGCCGGTGATGGCTTCGAGCTTGTCGAGGGTGCCGCCGGTGTGGCCGAGGCCGCGACCCGACATCATCGGCACCGGCACGCCACAGGCGGCGACCAGCGGCGCGATCACCAGCGACGTCTTGTCGCCGACCCCGCCGGTACTGTGCTTGTCCACCTTGACGCCGGGCAGCGTCGACAGGTCAACCCGCACTCCGGAGTCGACCATCGCCTCAGTCAGCGCCGCGGTCTCGTCGGTCGTCATGCCGCGCAGCCACACTGCCATCAGCCACGCCGACAGCTGGTAGTCGGGCACCGATCCGTCGGAGGCACCGGCAACCATCCAGCCAATCTGGTCGGCCGTCAGCACGAGGCCGTCTCGCTTGGCGCGGATGATGTCGACGGCACGCATGAAGTGGCGCAAGTATACTGGCTCGGCCTGCCGATGCGGCCCCTGCTGACCTTCGTGTTCGCCCTCCTGGTCGCCGGCGTGGCGTGGTCCACGTCGCCACAGGATGCCCGCGCGGCCGCCGCGGATCTGCTGCTGCACCACGCCCGCATCTACACTGTCGATCCGTCACGGCCGGAGGCGCAGGCGATCGCGATTCGCGGCGACCGGATCGTCGCGCTCGGCAGCGACGCCGAGGTGATGACGTGGCGCGGACCTGCGACGCGCGTGATCGACGCCGGTGGGCGCGCCCTCGTGCCGGGCCTGCACGATGCGCACGGCCATGTGCTCGGGCTCGGCGAACTGCTGCAGC
>JACDAO010000376.1 GCA_013695405.1 Acidobacteriota bacterium
GGCGACGACGGACACTACGTCGTGCGTGGCGTGCAGCCGGGCGAATACTCGCTGTTCGCTCGACACCCGGCGTACCTGTCCCAGGGGCTCGGGCAGACGGCGCCCGCCACGCCGGAGCGTCGCGTGGTCGTGACGGCGGGCGCGCAGGCGGGCCCGCTCCACTTCTCGCTGGTCCGCGGCGCCGCCATCGCGGGTCGCGTCGTCGACGATCTGGGCGAACCCGCCCAGCGCGTGCAGGTGCGCGCCGCGAAGCTCCGTCGATTCGCGAGCGAGTGGCGCCTCATCCCGTTCGGCGAGAGCGTCGAGACGAACGACCTCGGCGAGTACCGGCTGCACGGTCTTCCGCCCGGCGAGTACGTGGTCAGTGCCGAGCCGCCGCAGCGCCCGTTCTGGACGTCCCCGGAGTCCGCCGTGACTGCGGCCGAACCCGATCTGGTGCAGACGTGGGCACCGGGCACGCACAGTCCCGCCGATGCGCAGCGCGTGCGGCTCGAGCCTGGCGGGGAAGGGCGGGCCGACCTGCAGCTGGTGGTAGCCACGGTCGCGACGATCGCCGGTCGCGCACTGGACTCGCGCGGCATCCCCGTGAACGACGGCAGCGTGCGCCTGCAAGCCCGCGGCGGCGTGGGCGGGCTCTCGGCAGGCAACGTCTCACTGAATCCTGACGGAACGTTCGGGTTCCCAGGCGCGGCGCCAGGTGCCTACACCCTCGTCGTGCAGCCGCGACGATCGAACGTGAGCGACGTCCACACCGGGGAGCCACCGCCCACGGAGCTGGGCGTGCTCGACGTCGAGGTCAACGGCGAGCCTCTCACGAACCTCGTGGTGCGCACCGCGCCGGGTGCGACCATCCGCGGTCGGCTCGTCGTCGACGGCGATGCCGCGGCCCTCGGCGGACTCGTCGTGTACGTGCTGGCCACGCCCACCGAGAGCCAGGCGCCAGTACAGGGATCGACACGCGCGCGCGTGAGTCCGGACCTGTCGTTCGAAATGCGGGGCGTCCGCGGGCGCGTGCAACTGCGGCTCGTCGGAGTGCCGGAGGGCTGGTGGACGCGCGCCGTCCGCCAGGGCGGGACGGACGCGACCGATGCCGTCGAGATCGGCAGCGCCTCGGTGATTGCTGGCGTCGAGCTCGTCGTCAGTACCAAGCCGACGGCACTGCGCGGCACCGTGACGCACACATCAGGGACGCCGGCCGACGCCGTGGTGCTGCTGTTCACGCGGGACGAGCCGCGCTGGGAGCAATCGGTCAACGCCGCCGGGACCATGCTGGTGAGGACGGGCGAGGACGGCCACTTTCGATCGCCGAGGGTGCGGCCCGGCCGGTACTACGTCGTCGCGCTGGGCGCCACCGAGGTGAAGAGCGACGACTTTGGCGACCCGGAGTACCTCCGCGCACTCGCGCCACGGGCGACACGGATCGACGTGGCGGAGGGACAGATACCGGACGTGGCACTAATCGTTCCCTGAGATCCAGTCGCATGCATCTTCCGACACCAGCAGTCGCAACCCCGTCGTGGGCGCGCCTCGTCAAGACGCGCGCTCTGCTCGGCATGCTCGTGATCGCGTCGGCCGGCGCGCTCGCCACGGCCGCGCAGCGTGGGGGCACCGCAGCCGTCGTGCAGCCGGGCGACGTGGTGGTCCACGTGCACGGTGATGCCCAGGGGCAGACCGGAGCAGGCGCGGCGCCGCGCGGCACCGGCACGTTGCGCGGCCGTGTTCTCGACGGCAAGTGACGCTGGATGTGCGGCTGCCCTCCGGTCGCACCGCGCTGCTTTCCGGCCGCGTCGTGGCGGACGACGCGAGCCCGCTGGCGGATGTCAATGTCTCGCTTCGTTCGGCGGAGCCGCGCCTGCACCTGCTGCACGGAGGCGCCCGTGCCGATCGCGAGGGTCGCTTCCTGCTGCAGGACGTCGCGCCCGGCCGCTATCAACTCGTGGCCGAGGAGGTTGTGCCTGTGGCCGGCCCCCGCGGCCGGAGACAGCCGGGTCGCACCGGATGGAGCGAGGT
>JACDAO010000386.1 GCA_013695405.1 Acidobacteriota bacterium
CCGGCCGGCCGCTGCGCCCTCTCGAGGCCCGGATCCGCGCAACGCGCGGGCCCGGGAACACTGCGTGCGCACTCACTTCGTCCGTTTCGCCGTCTGCTCCGGCGCGCTGCTGTTCTTGATCGTCTCCGGCCTGCGGGCTCAGGAGCCGATCTCGGCCACGCCGCCACCGCCGGCCCGCGCCACCATCGCCCAGCTCGCCTGGATTGCCGGGCCCTGGACGGGCACGCTCGGCGATCGCACCATCGAGCAGCACTGGATGACGCCGCTCGGCACCTCGATGGTCGCGATGTACCGCAACGTCCAGGGCGACCGCCCGATGCTGTATGAGCTGCTGACCCTCGAGCAGGAGGGCGACGGCGTGGTGCTGCGCATCAAGCACTTCGCGCCGGGCGCCGGGCTGGTCGGCCGGCAGGAAAAGGACCAGTCGGTGAACCATCCCCTGGTGCGGCTGACCGGCCAGACCGCGGTGTTCGAGGGTGGCCTGCCGGGTACGCCGCCGTCGCGGATCACGTTCCAGCGCGTGGACGCC
Source organism: Acidobacteriota bacterium (assembly GCA_013695405.1). Lineage (GTDB taxonomy): Bacteria > Acidobacteriota > Vicinamibacteria > Vicinamibacterales > Vicinamibacteraceae > Luteitalea. Next base: position 530 of record JACDAO010000386.1, read on the forward strand.
GACCATTTGACCATCACGGTGGCCCGGATGCGCGACGGGACGCCCACGGCGACCGAGTTCAAGTACGCGCGGGTGCCGGCGCAGCCGTAACCGGCGCCGCTGCTCGAACGGCCCGGCCTCTTGGTACAATCAGAGGTCGGGCTGACGCCCCTCCTCCGCGCAGGTTCGCGCGCGGCGAGGCGTGGCCGCGCCCACCGGCCAGGATATCCACATGATTGCAGTCCACGGCGTCTCGATGCGGTACGGCTCGAAGGTGCTCTTCGAGGACGTCACCACCACCTTCGCGACCGGTCGCCGCTACGGCCTGACCGGTCCCAATGGCGCCGGCAAGTCGACGTTCATGAAGCTGCTGACCGGCGAACTGGCGCCCCAGAAGGGCAACGTCGTGCGGCCGCAGAAGCTCGGCGTGCTGCGTCAGGACCAGTTCGCGTTCGACGAGATCCGGGTCATCGACACGGTGATCATGGGCAATGCGCGGTTGTGGTCGGCACTCGAGGAGCGCGATCGGCTTTACGACAAGCCGGACATGACCGACGAGGACGGGATGCGCCTCGGCGAACTCGAGGGCATCGTCGGCGAGGAGGACGGCTACAGCGCGGAGAGCGACGCCGCCATCCTGCTCAGCGGCCTGGACATTCCCGACGACCTGCACGACCGGAAGATGAAGGAAGTGCAGGGCGGACAGAAGGTGCGCGTGCTGCTGGCGCAGGCGCTGTTCGGCCATCCACAGGCGCTGTTGCTCGACGAGCCGACCAACCACCTCGACCTCGACTCGATCCACTGGCTGCGCGAGTTCCTGGTGCGCTACGACGGCGCGCTGATCGTCATCTCACACGATCGGCACTTCCTCAACGGCGTGTGCACCCACATCGCCGACATCGATTACCAGACGATCATCACCTACACCGGGGGCTACGACGACATGGTCGTGGCGAAGACCCAGATCCGCGGCAAGATCGAAGCCGACAACGCCCAGCGCGACAAGAAGATCGCCCAACTGAACGACTTCATCGCGCGCTTCTCGGCCGGCACGCGCGCCAGCCAGGTGACCTCCCGCAAGAAGGAAGTCGAGCGCCTGCAGACCAACGACCTGGCGCGCTCCAACATCCAGCGGCCCTTCATCAAGTTCGGCATCGAGCGGCCGTCCGGCAAGCTCGCCCTGGAGGCCAAGGGCGTCCGCAAGGCCTACGAGGATCTCGAGGTCGTGCGCGACTTCTCGGCGATCGTCAATCGCGGCGAAAAGATCGTCGTGGTCGGCCGCAACGGCGTCGGCAAGACGACGCTGCTGCGCGCCTTGCTGGCCGATGCGCCCGGGGTCGAGGACCCGACCGCGATCGACGAGGGGGTGGTGCGCTGGGGCCACGAAGTGACGGTCGGCTACTTCTCGCAGGACCACACCGGGGCGATCGCGAGGGGCACCACCGCCGTCGAGTGGCTGCACAGCTTTGCGCCCGACGCGGCCCGCCAGGACATCCACGGACTGCTCGGGCAGATGTTGTTCAGCGGCGAGGAAGGCCACAAGCCGACCGCGGCGCTGTCGGGCGGCGAGACCGCCCGGCTGCTGTTCTGCCGGCTGATGCTGCTCAAGCCCAACGTGCTGGTGCTCGACGAGCCGACCAACCACCTCGACCTCGAGGCCATCAACGCCCTCAACGTCGCGCTGCAGAAATACGAAGGCACGGTCTTCCTCGTCACCCACGACGAGGACCTGATCGACGAGGTCGCCACGCGGGTCTGGCACTGCACCCGCGATCGCGTCGAGGACTTCAAGGGCACCTACGAGGAGTACGCCGCGACCCTGGCGTAGGCCATGCACCGGGCCGAATACGCCTCGGCACTCCGCCGTCGCACCTGCCCGGGCCTCAACCGGGACGAGTTGCCGACCCTGGTCGCTCGTCTACACCGATCTCGAAGTCGAGTGTGATCACGCCGGAAGTGGCGAGCACCCGGGCGTGCCTGACCAGGCGCGCCAGGTGAGCGAGGTCGAGTCCGGCCAGTGGCGACGCATGAGCACTCGGCCCGCCTGGCGGGGGCGCGGTCGCCGCGGCCAGGGCCTCACCGATCAACTCGTTGATCAGCGATTCCTCAACCGGCACGGTGGCGGCCAGCCGCGCGCCAGCGAACGCCGCGAACCCGGTGCTCAATTGCTGCGTCAGCCAGTCCTGCAGCGCGGTGCGCTCTCTCATTGCTGTTCCTCGTCACGCACGTGAATGGTGACGTGCAGATCGAGCCGCCCCGATCGCGATGTCACCGCCAGCCGCGCCACGTGCGGCCACAAAGGCGCCGCCGCGCGCAGCGCCGGCACCCGGGACAGATCGATACGAATGTGCCGGCCCGTGACTCGCGCAAATGGCGGCAGCGACGCCTGCTGCAGGGCCCAGGCCGCGACGCGCGAGGCCAGTTCGATGGTCAGCACCGGCGTCGGCGCCAGTGCGACCTCGCGGTGGATGCGGGCGGTGAAGTGCAGCACCCCGTAGCGGGCCACCACCTCGTTGTCGGCCCCCAGTTCGAGGCGGAGATCCTGCGGCGCCGCGCCCGCCAGCCGCAACAGGTCGTTCAGCACGGCCTGACGCAGAGGCAGCGTGCCGGTCAAGTGAGCGCCACGCAGGCGAGCCAGCCCGTCCTGCAGTTCGCGCTCCGCAACCTCGCGCAGGCCCATGGCTTGTGACTCTAGCAGGTCACGCCGACCGCGACCTGCCCGACCGGCTCAGGCTCAGCGTCGGCCCCGGCCGAGGCGTACCACGATGGCGTACTCGGCCGGCGAGACCGGCTGCACCGACAGCCGACTGCCCTTGCGCGTCACCATCATCGCCTCGAGTCCTGGCGTCGCCTTCAACGTCTCGAGCGAGACCACGTCGGCGAAACGCTCGACGAACCCGACCGCGATGGCGTACCAGACCGGCGAGGCTGGCGTACTGCCCGGGTCGGCATAGGCGTGACCCGGTGCCCACGCCGTGGCGTCGGGGTAGGCCGGTGCGACGATCCGGGCCAGACCCGCGACGCCCGACGGCCTGGCGTTCGAGGCATAGAACAGAACCCCGTCGCCGACCTGCATCCCGTCCCGGATGAGGTTGCGCGCCTGATAGTTCCGAACTCCTTCCCAGCCGGTCTTGCCGTCACGTTCGAGATCGGCGATGGAATACGCCTCCGGCTCGCATTTCAACAGCCAAAATCGTAATGACATACTCTTCTCCCATTTCAGCGACGGGCACCGGCTCGACCTGTACCCGGAGCACGTATGTACGAATTTGGGGACTCAATACGCTACGAACAGTCCATCTCACACCAAAGTGTAATCTATCCGTCATTTATTCGACAGTCACCAGTGT
>JACDAO010000414.1 GCA_013695405.1 Acidobacteriota bacterium
GATACATGATCCCGAACGTCCCGATCAGCGACAGCGGCACCACCACGCTGGGGATGATCGTGGCCGGGATGTTCCTGAGGAACACGAACGTCACCAGCACGACCAGGCCGACCGCGAACATCAGCTCGTGCTGCACGTCGCGGACCGAGGCGCGGATGGTGTCGGTGCGATCGCTGAGGACGGCCACCGACAGCGTCGAGGGCAGGCTCGCGGTCAACTGCGGCATCAGCGCGGTCACCCGATCGACGACGTCGATGACGTTGGCGCCAGGCTGGCGCTGGACGTTGACCAGGACCGCGGGCAGGTCGTCGGCCCAGGCCGCGAGGCGGGTGTTCTCCGTGCCGTCGACCACCTCGGCGACATCGGACAACCGCAGCGGCGCGCCGCCGCTGTAGGCCACGATCAGGTTGCGGTAGGCGTCGGCCGACCGCAGCTGGTCATTGGCGTCGAGCATGAACGACCGCTCGGGGCCGTCGAAGTTGCCCTTCGGCTGGTTGACGTTGGCCGCGGCGATCACCGTGCGCAGGCTCTGCAGGTTGAGGGAGTGCGCCGCCAGCGCCTGTGGATTGGCCTGGATACGGACCGCCGGGCGCTGCCCGCCCGCCAGGCTCACCAGCCCGACGCCCGGCACCTGCGACAGCCTCTGCGCGACCCGGGTGTCGACCAGGTCGTAGACGTCAGGCAACGGCATGGTCGGCGAGGTGATCGCCAGCGTCAGCACTGGCGTGTCCGCAGGATTGACCTTGTTGTAGACCGGCGGCTGCGGCAGGTCGTTGGGCAACAGGTTGTCGGCCGCGTTGATCGCCGCCTGCACTTCCTGCTCGGCGACCTCGATGGTCTTCTCCAGCGAGAACCGCAGCGTGATCACCGACGCGCCGCCCGAACTGGTCGACGACATCTGATCGAGGCCGGGCATCTGGCCGAACTGGCGCTCGAGCGGGGCGGTCACCGCGCTGGTCATGACGTCCGGGCTGGCGCCCGGGTAGAACGTCAGCACCCGGATGGTCGGGTAGTCGACCTGCGGCAACGCCGAGACCGGCAACAGCCGGTAGGCGAGGGCGCCCGACAGCAGCAGCGCGGCCATCAGCAGCGCGGTGGCGACCGGGCGGAGAATGAACGGGCGTGAGATGTTCATGGCCGTCCAGGGGTGCGGGCCGGGGCCGCCGGTGCGCCGGCAGACGCGGGTGCTGCTGGTCGTCGTGCATCGGGCCGCGCGACGGGCAGTTCAGTGGACGGGGGCGGCGGCGCGCCGGTGCCGACGACCTCGACGGTGATGCCCTCGCGTAGCGAATCGACGCCTTCGAGCACGACGCGCTCGCCGGGCTGCACGCCCTCGGTGATTGCCACCCGGTCGCCCTCGGCCGCGCCGAGCGTCACCTTGCGGATTGTCGCTTTGGCATCCGGCTTGACGACGTAGACGAATGTGCCGAACGAGGCGCGCTGGATCGTCGCCGACGGCACCACCGTCGCCTGCCGCACGGTCGACAGGTTGAGGTTGATGTTGACGAACTGGTTGGGAAACAGCATGTCGTCGCCGTTCGAGAACACCGCCCGCAGCCGAATGGTGCCCGTGGTGGTGTCTATTTGGTTGTCGACGGTGCGCAGGGTGCCGGTCGCCAGGCGGGTGGTCTCGGCGCGATCCCAGGCTTCGACCGCCGGCGTGCGGTCCCGGCGCATCGCCGCCAGGACCGCCGGCAGATCGGTCTCCGGTACGGTGAACAGCACCGAAATCGGCTGCATCTGGGCAATCACGACGATGCCGTTGACGTCGCTGCTGCGCACCAGGTTGCCGACGTCGACCTGGCGCAGCCCGAGTTTGCCGGCAATCGGCGCGACGATCCGGGTAAACGACAGCTGCAGCTTGGCGTTGTTGACCTGGGCGTCGTTTGACTGGGCCGTGCCCTCGGCCTGCTTGACCAGCGCTTCCTGCGCGGTCAGTTGCTGCTTGGGAATCAGCTGGCGCTCGAACAGCGACTGGTAGGTCGCGAAGTCGGCGCGGGCGTTGTTGAGGCGCGCGTCGTTCTCGGCCCGCGACCCCTGGGCCTGGGCCAGGGCCACCTCATAGGCGCGCGGGTCGATCTCGGCCAGCAACTGGCCGGCGGAGACGCGCTGGCCCTCGGTGAAGTGCACTCTGGTCAGCTCGCCGTCGAGTCGGCTTCGCACCGTCACGGTGTTCAGCGGAGTGACCGTGCCGAGCGCCTTGAGTGCCACCTCGATGTTGCGCTGCTCGGCCTCGACCACCCGGACCGGGGGCTTCTCGTCGCGGGGGGCGCCGAAACGGAAGCCCTGGGGTGGACGGTCCGGGGCTGCGCCGAAGCCGTAATACCAGACCAGGCCGGCGCCGGCGAGCAGCAGCACCAGCCCGACTACCCATTGGCCCAGGCGCGATCGCCGGGGCGGAACTTCGGTGGACGTCATCATCATCGTGTGTGTCTCGCCTTGCGCGGCCTCATCCCCAATACGACTGCCGGGCCGGCGGCGTATCCATCGGGCGCAGGACCGGCCTCCCGCCGGGCCGCCGACCCGTGCAGTCAGACGCCAGCCGCACGGGTATCCCGCTCCTCCGGTCGCCGCGGAAGGGGCACTGGCGATCCCGAGAGCCCTGAACGAGGGCCGCTCGCGGTCAGCACGCGGCCAATGCCTGCGCGCGCACGCGAAGCATTGCGTCGTATGACACGCACGCCGCTGCAGCCGGCCGTCCCTGCGGGCCAGCGTGGTTGGGACTTCGACCCCGACTCACGTCAGCGGCAGCAAGGGCAGGGTGCGCCGGCGGATGCCCGTGGCTGAGAAGATCGCTGCGGCGATCGCCGGCGCGGTCAGGGTGAT
>JACDAO010000430.1 GCA_013695405.1 Acidobacteriota bacterium
ACGTACTGCCTGAGTTCAACGGATGGTAACATTTACGTTACCATGCGTCCAGGATGGTTGGGGCATGCCCTGGACGGTAGGCGCCCTGCACCGCCCTGTCAACAGCGGTCATGAAGCGACTCGCACCCAGCCTGACGCTCAGCCATTCGTCTCCACAATGTCTCCACGAATTGGGACGATCTGGAGCCAGGCGGGTCGACGCCTGTCCACTCGCGTCGAGTCGCCAACTTGCTGTGGCTTAAGGGGTTAGTGCCAGAACCCCAACGCCGTCAGTCAGTTGCGCGAAGTGGCCGGATCCGGTTCGATTCCTTCCCGGCTCACCAGTACAATTCCTTCCTGATCAGTGGTTTAGCGCCAAACTCAACGGGCGATCCTCGCTCGTTTCCACAATGTCTCCATGCCCGGCGCGTGGAGCCCTCCGCGTCGTTTACAACCAAGCGTATTCTCGCGAGTTTTCTGATGATCGCGACGGGCGAGCAGGCGCCTTTCCTTCCCGGCTTCTGCGGTGCTGAGCGACGCCAGTGGACACGAGGGCATCGCGGATGACGATGCCGCGCGGCCCAACGCCGGCGTCACGCTGCGTGACTCCTGCTCACCGGGGCGCTTTACTAAACCTAGCGATAGGTTTAACCTGTGCGGGTGACCTGGGCTGACGTGATCCGAAAGCTGAAGGCTGCCGGGTTCGTCGAGGTCCGGTCCGGTAAAGGCAGCCACCTGCTGCTGAAGCACCCCACTACCGGAAAGGAAGTCTGGGTGGCTGTTCACACGAAGAAGGATGCCGGGCGGCTCGGCGCCCGCATCCTGCGCGAGGCAGGTGTCGAATGACCATGCTCTATCCCATCGTCCTTGAGACCGAAGAGGACGGCGCCGTGAGCGCCTACGTGCCGGGGCTGCCGGTGTACGCGGCGGCCGACACGCACGCGAAGGCCGAGCGTGCCATCCGTTCGGTCCTCAAGGAGTACTTGCATGCGCATCCGGCCAGTAAGCCGGAGGCACGCGTGCGCGTTGCGCGCTTCTCTGGCTCCGGCAAGGGGAAGGTCGAAATCGTTGGAGTTGCCGCCCTGGTGGGCGCTCAGCGCACGGCGGCCAAGGCCCGCGCATCAAGGGCCAACGGCCAGTTGGGCGGGCGCCCTCCCAAGGACGTCAGCGTGAGAACCGCTCGGAGAAAGGCCTGACACTTACGTCAGAGGTTGCATCGGCGGCGCGCAACAGGTTGGGCTTGATCCTATCGCGTGGACACCTGCGGAGGGGTGAACGAACATGAGCGGAGACCGCCGGCCCCATCGCTGGCAGCGACGCCGTCGCACGCCGGAGAGGAGTTCGGCGGCCCAGGCACACCAGACCGCCTTGGCGCGCCAGGTCACGAGCCTGATGGCCTGCCGCGACGCAGCCCCGCTCCTGGCTCCGTCGCGGGCCCAGCGTTCGCTCCACGCGTCGAACTCCGAGCCGGTACTTGAGCCGCTGCAACGTCCTCGTCGGCGATGGCGTCGAGGCGTTTGGCGCCGAGCACCGGGAGCAGGTGGTTCTTCAGCACCAGCTCCTTGTGCGCGATGCCGCTCGGCTTCAGCTGGTTCGCGCGCGCATGGCCATCCATGAACCGCGGCGCGAACTGTTCAGTGTCGGGACCTCTTCCTGGCACCAGATCCGGGACGCTGACCCGCCGCCCGTCGGCAGCGTGGGGCCGCGGAGACAGGAGCTCGCGCTCCTGCCCATCGTTTTGGCGGCTATCATCCCATCAGGTTTGCGTTCCGTCCGGTAATTCTCGAAACGTGGGGAGCTGTGGCATGAAGATGACCGTACTTATTGCCTGTGTTCTCGCCGGCGCCGTCATCAGCGCTCAACAGACGCAAAATTCACCGGCGCAGCCGCCGCCATCGCCGACGGGCTACCAGGACACGCCGATGCAGCCCAATGGCAAGTGGCACATCCACGACGGGACGCGGCCGCAGCCGCGAGTCGTGACGCCCGGACCGGTCGTGTCGCTGCCGCCGCCGTCGGACGCCATGGTGCTGCTTGGGAGCGGCCAGGATCTCAGTCGCTGGCAGATGACGCAGGGAGGCGGTCAGGTAGGTTGGCCGATCGAAAGCGGCGTGCTGTCGAGCGGCAAGGGGATGATCCGCACCAAGCAGGACGACTTCACCGACTACCAACTCCACGTCGAGTTCGCGACCCCGTCAGATGTGAAGGGCAGCAGCCAGGGACGCGGCAACAGCGGGGTCTTCCTGAACGGCGTCTTCGAGATCCAGGTGCTCGACAGCTTCGAAAACATCACCTATCCGGACGGTCAGGCATCCGCGATGTACGGCCAGTTCCCGCCGATGGTGAACGCGTCGCGCAAGCCCGGCGAGTGGCAGTCTTACGACATCATCTTCACCGCACCGCGGTTCAACGGCGCGACGCTGCAAAGGCCGGCGATGGTGACCGTGCTCCACAACGGCGTGACCGTCCACGCCGCCCAGGCGTTTCTCGGACCGACCGCGCACAAGCAGATCGCGAATTACGAACCGTCACACGCGAAGGGCCACATCGGCCTCCAGGACCACGGCAATCCTGTCCGGTTCCGCAACATCTGGATTCGCCCGCTCGCGGAAGCGCAGTAGTTTCCGGAAGGTCGTCGCATTGCGCGCCACTCCCGCTCAACGGGCGCTTTACGAAACCTAGCGGTAGGTTTAACCTGTTCCAGGTGACCTGGGCGGAAGTGATCCGCAAGCTGAAGGCTGCCGGGTTCGCCTCGCCCGGCGGGCGAACGAGGACCGGCGCCAACCCGCTGGTCGACCACGCACCGCCGGGGCCGCCGGTCGCCGCTAGAATCGAAACTTGTACGTCCACTTCGCCAGCAGGATCCGGTTGCGAGGCGCCAGCGTGGGCGAAGCGAAGCGGTCTCTGATCTCGTCGTACACCAGATAGATTTCACTGCCCGGCCGGTACTCCCAGCCCACCAGAACATTGACTGACAATCGCTGGTCGAGGTCTCCGGCCGAGGTGGGATGGGCCGTTGTCGTGCGTGTAGCCAGCCTCGTGCGGTATCAGCACGAGGAGAGATGGGGCCCGTTGCTGCTGGGAGACGTGCTGTTCATGATTCGGATACGCCCTCGAGGGCGCGGTGAGCAAGAATAGCCATGTCGTGGGACGGCTGCTGCGACAGCGCCAGGAGCACGTGCACGGTCATGGTCGGGCGCAGCCGCACCGAGCATCTTGCGGCGGGCCTGATCATCTCGCGGCGTCAGCCCGACGCGCGAAGAACTCGCGCGTGAGGCGCCGCAGCAACGGCAGCGACAGCAACACGGTCAGGATGTTGGGCAGGGCCATGAGCCCGTTGAGCGTGTC
>JACDAO010000441.1 GCA_013695405.1 Acidobacteriota bacterium
CGCCTGCACCACGCAAGTCTCCGGGAGTCGGGACTGCAGCTCGCGCAGCACGTGGCGGCGGCGGTCCAGCGTGCCCGGGACGCGGGGGGCGAGCACGACCTCCTCGGCGGTCTCGCCGGGATGGCGATCGGCCTGCTGGCGATTCATGAACGTACGCGGAACCCGCAGATCCGGGAAGCTGCGCGGGCGGCAGTCGCGCGCCTCATCGAGGCAGGTCGACGTGACGCGTTTGGCATGTCGTGGCCCGATCCGCAGAACTCGACAGCGCCCGCTCTGTGCGGCCTGGGACATGGCGTCTCTGGCATGGCATGGGCACTGGCCGAGGCAGGCTGGGCGGCCGGCACGGAGGCATTCGAGCCGTTCGTGCACGATGCCTTACGCTATGAGCGCGGGTGGTTCTCGCCAGATCACTGTGCGTGGGCCGACCTGCGCGAGCCTCCGGGCGGTGGCTCGAGCGAGTCGTTTCCCGCGTGGACGTCCGCGTGGTGCCACGGCGCGTTCGGGATCGGCGCGGTGCGGTGGCGCGTTTACGAGAAGACGGGCGACCTCACCGCTCTCGCGGAGGCAACCTCGGCAATCGAAGCGGCGCGGTCGTTCGTCGAGCGCGCCGGCAGGTTGCTGCGCGACGGGCAGGTCAGCGACGTCACCTTGTGCCACGGGCTGGGGGGTGCGATCGAGGTCATGCTGCTCGGCTACGAGGTGACGGGGGAGCGCGATCACCTGATCGCGGCGCGGCGCGTGGGTGACATCTGCCTGTCGATCCATGCTGCCAACGCGCACCGCTGGACGGTCGGCTTGAAGAACGCCGAGCTGGTGCCGGGGCTGTTCACCGGCCTGGCCGGCACCGGGGTGACGATGCTCCGCCTGCACGACCTCGGGTCGATCGCGTCACCCATGTTGCCGGGCCGTGCTCGCTGGACGCCCCGCCTTCAGGACGTCCAGCCCATCGCATCCGCTTCGACGTAACGCACGCCGTGGGTGTGCTGGCACGCGTCGACGAACCGTCCCGCATCGGCTGTATCCGGAATGGAGACCACGAGGACATCGGGCTGCGAGGCTGCCGGATCACGCACCCAGTCGGCGCCGTGCGCCACGACGTGGCGCTTGACCTGCTGCCAGTCCGCCTCCTGTGCCAGGCCGACGATGAACCGTTGCGGCATGTTCCCTCCCCGACGCGCGCTACTGTAGCCCATCGCGGGGCATACCGCGGACGTGCTCGAGCATCACGGTGGAGCGGTCGCAACGGGCTGTTCATGGCGAAGGGCTCGTAGCAGGTGGTTCACCAGCCGATGGCCACGACAGCCCCGTAGCCCTGGCCAGGTGTGACGACAGGCGAGACGCGCACTGTAGAAGGCGCGTTATAGACAGTCCGATAGTGCGGGTTGGCCGCATCGATGGCGGCACCGAGGCCGACCCCGACGCCCCCGCCAATCGCCGTGCTCATCGTCACGACCAGACCGGCAAGGTTGCCGCCGTCGTTGGACATCAGAGACCCTGTGATCAACCCAGCCGCCAGCCCAGCGCCGAGCCCGATGAGAATGCCGTTGCGGACGCCGTCGCGGACGCCGATCTCGCGCACGTCAGCCGCGCCAACGCGCACCATCTGCCCGTCGACGTCGACCTCGACTGCCGCAGGTCCGATGGCGCCGAGGTCGCCCTTGACATGGCTCCCGTCGGCGCGCACGATTCGCACGCGTTCGCCCTGTTCGACGTGGCGCGCCAGGTCGGCGAGCGAAGTGGCAGGTTGCGCATCGGCACTCGACACGAGTGCGACGGAAATCAGGATGGCGGCGAACGGATGAGTGAACCTGACTGGCATGCGATCTCCTCACCACAGCACGGCCACAGCGCCTCCCACCAGAATACCTGCCGCTGCCACGGCGCCGAGCGCGGCTCCCGTGACGGCGAGGGCAGTTTTCCAGCCGCTGAAGCGACGGCGCTGCGTTGGCCGCCTGCAAGCTGACAAGCCCAGTGAACCCCATCAGCATTGCCTGCGCAGCGCCATAGGCCAGGACCAAGGCGCCGACAAGCTGACGTCCCGAGCGTTTGTGGCGTTCGACGTCGTCAATCGTGAGGCCGGCCAGAGGCTGCGGCGTCACTTACGCGCGCTGAGGACACCCACACGAGGGTCCGTGCTCTTAGGCCGCACGACGCCGGCGAGCCGCGGCAAGTCCCATCCCCAGGCTGACCAGGATCACTGTCGCAGGCTCGGGCACGGCGGCCGCAGCAAGGGCATCGCCGAGTGCCCGGTGGGCAGCCGTTGTCGGATGCACGGAGTCCCAGAACACGTAGGCGTCCGGGTCGGCGCAGATCGCGCCCCCCGCCTGCAGGTTCCCGGAGAGGCACGGCGTGCTCGTGTTGCTGAGGCCGAACGTCCCAGGGTTCGTCAGCAACGTGTTGAAGAATCCGAAGGTGTCAAACAACGTGAGCTCGATACCCGGCAGCCCCGACAGGCCGCTGACTGCAGAGGCCAGCCCGTTGTTGAACCCGAGCGTCAGCGCCTGCAGCCCGGCCTGCTGGGTCGCTGGCAGCGACTGACCGGAGGGCGTCCGCGAGAGGTCTGGCAGATTCAGGACGAGGAAGTTCCTTGCGCCGCCGCCATAGAGCGCCGTAATGACGCCCGCAAGGTTGCCGACGGCGCCTGCCGCCGTCGCCGGACTGGGACTCACGAAGAAATCGTTCGCGCCGCCCCACACCACGAACAGCGACCCGGCCGCATCCGTGATTGGACCGGCCTGCAGAATGGCGAGTGCCTGGCTCTGAAGACTGGTACCGGCCAGGGCGGGTTGTCCGTATTGCAACGCGGTGAAATTCTCGGTGGTGACCGGCGGTGATGACCCCGGAATCGCGACCGGGCCGGTGGTCGCGCCCAGCACGGCGTAGTTGGTGCCGCCCGCCGCGGACGGTGCGAGCGGCACGCCCAGCGCCTCTGCGAGCCGCTCCACGGCGACCGGCCCGTTCGACGCCCGCTGCACGTACGGCGGCGGTGGGAACGTTCCACCGGTCAGGAGGAAGCCGTTCCCCTGGTCCGAGAGACTGTCGCCAAGTACGTAGAGCGAGGTGACCGGCCCGGCGGCGACCAGCGTCGGAGTGAGGAGTGACACGAGTACACATGCAAGCAGATGTCTCAGCATGTCGACCTCTCTCCCACGAGAACACTGGCTCCGCGCCGACTGAGCCATCGGCGACTGTCGTTGTCGTCTGAGTGCCTACTATAAGCGTGATCGCTCCACGTGTGAATGCCCCTACTCCGCTGCGTCAGCGACATGCGCCCTTCTGCAAGTCGCCGCCCGAAGGACACCGCGAGGTAGCGGGCACGTCGTCACGCTGCCGCTGACTTGATGTCGTCGATTTGCGGCACGTGTCGCTCCGTATGGCTCGCCAGCAGAAGCAGCCATTTGATAGCCGTCCAGGCGCCGAGCGCCCCACACGGCACCGCGTGATGGTGCAAAGGGTCGTTCGTTTCGCGGACGTACTGTAGCGTAGCGGCGGCCTGCCGAATCGATGGATATCCAGTGCGGCCGCTCGTCCTCTCCCAGGCGGGCTCAGGGCCTGCCGGCGGTCGCACGCGTGGGCTCGCGGCATACGAAACTCGCTGCGTCGTTGGTGTCGCCGCGACCCGTGTACGTGGCGACCTGCGGATACGGGCAGAGCGGGCGCAGCCGATCGACGACGCCATTCACCGAGCGGGTGGCAACGATGCGGTCGGGCGCCACGCCACGCTCCACCCACTGTTCGAGCGCCGCCTGCATGTCGAAGGCGTTCGGACCGGTCCCGCCGTTGCAGTGCGCCATGCCGGGAGCCATGTACAGACGATAGAAGCGCGGCACGTCCGCATCGCCGCCGAAGAACGCCCGGACGCTCTCGTAGTAGTCGATGCTGTTCTCCGGCGCGATCAGTTGATCGTTCCACCCGTGGTACTGCAGCAGTTTGCCGCCGCGCCGCTGGAACGCCCGGAGGTCGGGACTGGTGGCGTTCATGATTGGCGCCAGCCTCGATTCGGCCTCGACGTGGACCTTGAAGTCCTCCGGATCGCCGAAGTCGAACGTCTTCCAGTCCCAGCCCGGGTTCGCGAAGACCAGCCACTGGTAATGCGCGATCGGGATGGGAAACGGATTCGCCGGATCGCGGTGCGGCCAGTACGGCTCGCTGCCACGGGCAAGGCCCGGATAGAGCTGAGCCCGCGTCCGCGGATCCTTGAGCCCGCCGTAGACTCGCCGTGCCGCCTCCACCTGTGCGGTCGTCAGGCATCGATCGGCGGATGTGTCGCCCACGCAGGCCAGCCTGGCCGGATCGAACGTGCACCGCCTGGGATCGTCGAGGACACCGTCTGTGACGCCATCCGCGCCGTCGCAGGACGCGAGCACGGCACGGTGGAGCAGCCCGAGCGCCTGGAGGGGCAGGTGGTTGGCCGGGTCGCCGAGCACCGCGATCACCCCGTCGAGATCGCCCGCCATCAGGCGCGTCCAATTGTTCGCTGGCGCGCCGGCGACCACGCCATCGTAGTCGGATGGGAACCGCTGCGCCTCCATCAGGCCCTGATAACCTCCCGACGAACACCCGATGAAGTACGACCGCTCCGGGCCCCGGCCGTAGAACGCCTGGACCAGCGCCTTGGCGGCGCCCGCGGTCTCGTGCTGCGATCGGTACGAGAAATCAATCAGCTGTTCCGGCTGGTCGTAGGCGAACCGCGCGGCGTTGATGCCTGGTGCGGCCTCGTGGCCCGTGTTGGTCGACGCCGTGGCGTAGCCGCGCCGGAGCTGGTCGCCCAGCGCCGGGAACGAGATCGTGCCGGCCCAGCCGCCGTTGCCGACGCCGGCGAGCTTGCCGTTCCAGCTCTCGAGCGGCATCCAGACCTCGAACCGGATCCGCGATTGGCTTGTGGGCGCGAGCACGCCCTCGACGCGACAGAACGGCGGGAGGTTCGTGATGGCGTTGGTCGAGCCCGGTGGCGTGACCGACCCCGTCGTGACGATCTGGGCCGAGGTGATCGCGGTGTTGCGAGCCGAATGCTCGAGGAGACGGGCGCAGGCCTCAGTCCGCGTCTGCGCCGCCGGGCGGGACGCCGGCGCCATGGGCCACGGCACGACGACGAAGGCCAGCGCGATCGCCCCCATCCTGACCGGAATCCTCATGTCAACCCTTCGCTGTCACCACGAGGAGCGGGGCCTCTCGCCAGGGGGCCGGGCGACCGAGTCCTCCTGCGTTCCTGAAGCACTGTATCGCGTTGTTGTAGAAGATGTCTGCCGGCGCCGGAAGTCGCATATCGTTTCGAGCGGTGTGGGTCAGCGTGATTCAATGGTGCTCTGTGAGTTCGCCCATTCAATCCGGTCGTAAAGGAGCCCTCATGCGTGGCCTGAAGCAGGTTGCCCGCGGTCTCGTCCTTGTCTTGTGCTCGCTCGCCGCCGCGAGCGTATCTGCGCAGTCGGTCGCAGACATCCAGAAGCCCTTCGAGCCGGTCAGCGGCCAGCCGGGCAAGGACGTGGTCTGGGTGCCGACACCGCAGCCCACCGTAGACAAGATGCTGGAGCTGGCCAGGGTCACGCCGAAGGACTTCGTCATCGATCTCGGCGCAGGCAACGGCATCACCGTGATCCACGCCGCAAAAATGGGCGCGACCGCCCTCGGCGTGGAGTTCAACCCCGACATGGTCGCTCTGGCGCGGAGACTGGCCAAGGACGCGGGCGTGTCCGACACGGCGACGTTCGTGCAGGGCGACCTGTTCGAGGCCGATCTGTCGAAGGCCACCGTGATTACGTTGTTCCTGCTGCCGGACATCAACCTGCAGCTGCGACCGAAGCTGCTCGATCTCAAGCCGGGGACGAGAATTGCCTCGAACACCTTCGACATGGGCGACTGGGAACCCGACGCCAAGGAGGTGGCCTCGCCTTGCACGTCGTATTGCACGGCCCTGTCCTGGGTGGTTCCCGCGAAGGCCGCAGGGACGTGGCAGCTTGGCAAGCAGACACTGACGCTCACCCAGCAGTATCAGGTGATCTCGGGAGCGCTCGGTTCCACCCCGATCACGGGGGGCAAGCTGACTGGCGAGGACATCACCTTCACCGTTGGTAGCCAGGTGTACACCGGCCGGGTCACCGCCGACACGATGACCGGACCGGACTGGTCGGCCACCCGGAGCAAGTGAGGGGTCGACAATATGTTTCTGTTCTTCTCGAATCGGCTCGGATGCGTCGGATCGGTGCTCGCCTCCGTCGTGCTGAGCGTGTTGCTCGTTTTCCTGCTGCGGGGTTGCAGCGCGGGCGGGTGGTGACAACCACGCAGCAGCACTGGTGGCGGGGGGCGCGACGACGGGCCGATGGTGCGGACCTCAGCGGTCGCCCTGTCACCCCACCTTGATGCGCAGCCGCGAGGCCGTACGTGCCGCTGCCCGTCCGGCAGCGACCTCCCACGCGCGGTCGACGTCGCGCACGTGGCGTGACACCGTTGGTGCTGCCTGCACGCCGACGGGTGCCGCGGTGCGAGTCGGCGTGAGGGCATCGACCAGTGCCACCAGCGTGATCACGCGATCCACGTCGGCCTCCTGCACGTAGCCCTCACCCCGAACGAGCACCTTGCCGTTGCGCGACTTGAGGTGCCAGTACCATCGCCCGGCGCGTGTGGGCGCCTTTCGAAGGCGCGTGCATGCCCCGCCAGCGGCGTTTTTCACCTGTCGAATGGCTTCGTGGGCATCGGTCTGGCTGTCGTACGGTGGCGATGTGGCGAACACGTCATCGCCCGGGCCATATAACGACCAGCGCCACTGCACGCCGTCGTACTGCACCAGGAAATACACTGGCCGCCAGCAATTGCAGAGCGCATGCCACCCGGGCCGGCGCCATCGGCGCCGCAGCAACCGCCGCGGTGTCCTAAAAAGGTGTCCGGAGACAGGAATTAGATCAACCCTGGGACAACCAAGCGCGCTGTCTCCGCGGCCGGCGCAACACTGCGGGTGGCTTTGATCAGGCCCACAGCAGCTCCACGGAGACGCCGTGCTGCTCGAGGCGGGTCGCCGAGGAACTCACGGATCCGGGGTGCGCGCACGAGTCGCAAGCGGCCATCTGCGGGCTCAGGCGTCGTGCGGCAGGTAGCGCACCGACAGCACGCCGTCGATGGCGCGCAGGCTGTCGAGCACCGTGTCGTCGACGGCGCTGTCCACATCGACCAGCGTGTAGGCCATCTCCCCGTGCGACTTGTTCACCATGGTGTGGATGTTCAGGCCGACCGTCGCCATGGCGGTGGAGATTTGTCCCAGCATGTTGGGCACGTTGGCGTTGCCGATCGCGACACGGTAGGCTGATTCACGGGCCATCGACACCTGCGGGAAGTTGACCGCATTGGTCACCTGGCCGTGTTCGAGGTAGTCGCGCAGCTGGTCCACCACCATCACCGCGCAGTTCTCTTCGGCCTCGCGCGTGGATGCGCCCAGATGCGGCAGGGCGATCACCTGCTGGTGGCTGTTGAGCGCCGGACCAGGGAAATCGCAGACGTAGTAGCCCAGGCGCCTGGCCGCCAACGCCTCGAGCACCGCACCTTCATCGACCACGCCCTCGCGCGAGAAGTTCAGGAGCACCGCGCCGGCGCGGATCTGGCCGATGTTGGCGCCGCCGACCAGGCCGCGCGTGGCCGCGACCATCGGCACGTGCAGCGAGACGAAGTCGCTGTGGCGAAGCACCTCGGCCACGCTGGCCGCCTTCCTCACCTGCGCGGGCAGGCTCCAGGCGGCATCGACGGTGATGTCGGGGTCATAGCCAAGCACGTGCATGCCGAGCTTGATGGCCGCATCGGCCACCAGGCAGCCGATCTTGCCCAACCCCACGATACCCAGGGTGTGACCGGCCAGTTCGTAACCGGCAAAGGCCTTCTTGCCGTCTTCCACTGACCGGCCCATGTCGACCATCGGTTCCAGCGCGGCGACGAAGCGCAGCGCCGCCGGCAGGTTGCGCGCCGCCATCAACATGCCGGCCAGCACCAGTTCCTTGACCGCGTTCGCGTTGGCCCCCGGCGTGTTGAACACCGGTACGCCGCGCGCGGTCATCACGGCCACGGGGATGTTGTTCGTGCCCGCACCCGCCCGACCGATGGCCTTGACGCTGGCCGGGATGTCCATACCGTGCATGTCGGCCGAGCGGACGAGCACCGCGTCCGGAGCGGCCAGGTCCTTGCCCACGCTGTAGGTGTCGGCCGGCAGGCGCTTCAGCCCGTGAGCTGAAATCTGGTTCAGCACCAGGACCTGCAGGCGTCGTGGTTTAACCATTGCTGACCTCGAACTCCTTAGACGTACTTGATTGTCGCCGGATCGAGTCCGAGCTTCAGACTGACGAGGAAAGTTTTCATCTGAAATACCCAGGACCCGGTGCTGAGTGCCATGATGCGCCTTGCCGCGCGTCACTGACCGCCGGGAATGGCCATCGCTCGACACGCCTGCCCGATCGCCTCGACCTTCGCGGGCTGCGTACGCAGGCTGCCCCACGGGATCGAGCCGCCACCGGACCCACCGGGCGCGGTGCCGCGAGAGCAACACGGCCGCTCGCTGCGCGGTCGATCCGTCGGGCAGGGCGATGCCGGTCTCCGCCTGAAAACGGCGCAGGCACCGGTGGCAGAAGAGAATCCGATGAGCTCGCGCGGCAGATGGCCGCGCAGTATGGGAGGGTGCGACGGCGGTGTCAACGGGCCTTCCCGCCCAGGACGGATGAAAAGGCCATGTCTGTCCCGGATGAGAAGCGAAGGGCGCTACGGGAACATGAGAATCGTCCTTGCGCGTCGAGACATGTGCGAGTACTGTGCTTCCCTTCGATAGAGCTGGAGCTCCGGAGAGCCGAAATACCGACCGTGGTCTGAGCCGCGATGCGTCTCGGCCATCATCAGAGGATTGCCATGAGAAGAATGCCTCGATTCACGGCAGCAGGGTTGTGCGGGATCCTGGCCCTCGTTCTTTCGGTGTTCACTGGTGCGCAGGAGCCGTCCGGTAGCGCAGCGCAGGCGGAAGGAACCCGAGGCCTCTGGTTTGTCGAGCTGTCGAGCCCACCCGCCGCGGATGGCACCAGCGCGGCCGTGCTGGAACAGGAGCGGAATGCGTTTCGAGCTGCGGCAGCCGAGCGTGGGCTGCAGATTCAGGAGCGGTACTCGTTCAGCTCGCTGTGGAACGGCGTGTCCATCCGCATCAGCCCGAACGACGTGGGCAGGCTGGCAGCGATCCCCGGCGTGCGCGCGATCTATCCGGTGCAACTGGCCTATGCGGACCCGGAGCGGTCTCCTGACAGTGCCGAGCTCTATACGGCGCTCGCCCAGACCGGGGCAGACGTCGCTCAGGCCGCCGGCTACACCGGGGCGGGAATCAGGGTAGCCGTGATCGACAGCGGCACCGATTATCAGCATCCTGATCTCGGCGGATGTTTTGGTCCCGGGTGCCGCGTGGAAGAAGGGTACGACTTCGTCGGAGACGC
>JACDAO010000481.1 GCA_013695405.1 Acidobacteriota bacterium
GTGCTGGGCACCTCGTCATCGGAGTCCGCGCTGCCGCGCCTGATGGCGAAGATGGAGCGCCTCGGATGCAGCAAGCCCGTCGTGGGGCTCGTCGTCCCGGCCGGCTATTCCTTCAATCTCGACGGCACCGCCATCTACATGACGATGGCGACGGTGTTCGTGGCGCAGGCCACCGACGTCCACCTGTCGCTCTGGGATACGGCGTCAATCCTCGGACTGCTGCTGATCACCTCGAAGGGCGCCGCCGGGGTCACCGGCAGCGGTTTCATCACCCTCGCCGCGACGCTGGCGGCAGTGCCGTCGATCCCGGTCGCCGGCCTGGCGCTGCTGCTGGGTGTCGACCGCTTCATGTCGGAAGCCCGGGCCATCACCAACCTGATCGGCAACGTCGTCGCGACGCTGGTGGTCGCGCGTTGGGACGACGCCCTCGATATCGAGCGCGCACACCTGGTGCTTGACGGCGGCGACGTCACAGACCCGGCCGCACCGGTCAGCGCACCTGTCCTGGCTCCGCCTCCGCTCGACCTCTAGTCAGACCTTCTGCCGGGCCGAGCGGTGCATGACGCGCTGCACATCGCCCGTAACGATTGGTTGATACACGCGAGCCAGGCATCGCTCGACCGCCGATGCTGCGAACGTCGTGTCAGCGAGGGACGGGGGCCTGTCGCGGTGCGGGCGGGCCCCGCATCGACGGAGCGGTGGTTACAGAACATCTGTTGTCGGATAGGCTGCGTAGCATGGAGATGACTCGTGGCGCCGGCTCGACCTTGTCCGTTGCACTGCTGCTGTGTTTCTCGTTGGGGACGGGTGAGCATGCTGCGGCTCAGTCGGCGACACGCGTCAGTGTCGCCTCCGGCGACGTGCAAGCCACGGCGGCGAGCGACGACCCCGCTCTCAGCGCGGACGGCCGCGTCGTCGCGTTCTGGTCGCGGGCCAGCAACCTGGTGGCGGGTGACACCAACGCCACCGCCGACGTCTTCGTCCACGACCTGAACACGCGCCTCACTACCCGCGTCAGCGTCAGTTCGGCCGGCGTGCAAGGCAACGGCGACAGCACCTTGCCGTCACTCAGTGCCGACGGACGGTTCGTGACCTTTGTCTCCAACGCGTCCAACCTCGTCAGCAGCGACACCAACAGCGCGGTCGACGTGTTCGTGCACGACCGCACCACCGCGCAGACCACGCGCATCAGCGTGTCGTCTGGAGGCGGCCAGACCGCTGGCGCGGCCCGCGACACCGCCGCGATTTCCGGCGACGGGCGATTCGTCGCCTTCTGGTCCGACGCCGCGGATCTGGTGGCCGGCGACACCAACGGCGTCTCCGACGTGTTTCTGCACGACCGGTCGCTCGCGCAGACAACGCGGGTCAGCGCCGCCGCAGGCGGGGTCCAGGCCAACGATCGCAGCTACCGCGCCTCGCTCAGCCGCGACGGACGCTACGTGGTGTTCCTGTCCACGGCCCGCAACCTCGCGCCTGGCGGCGACGGCGGCCTGACTCCTGATGTCTTCGTGCTCGACCGGTCGACGGGGCAGTTCTCGCGCGTCGGCGTGCCCCTCGAGTCGCGCACCGGCGGCGTCATCGCCGACATCGGTCCGAGCGCGATCAGCGACGACGGGCGCGTCGTCACGTTCGCCACGGCGCTCACCGACACGGTCGGGTCGGTCAGTGCCACCGATCCCGTGACCCTGTCGGTGTTTGCCCACGACCTGCTGGTGCAGCAGACGCAGGTGATCGCCACGCGCGTCCTGCGTGAGGCCGACCTGGCGTTCGGCCGGCCGAGTATCAGCGGATCCGGCGCACTGGTGGCGTTCGCCGCGGCCGATGCGTCCTGCTCCGGACCGGCGGCGTGCCCGCGTCGCATCTTCCTGTACGACCGGCTGACCGGCGGGGCCGTGAGAGTCGACATACCCAGTGCCGGCTCGCCAGACGACGGCCGAAGCTCAGGTGCGGTGGCGCTGGCCGGCAGCGGCGATCGGCTCGCCTTCGCGTCCGACAGCGTGGTCCTGACCGCGACCTCGCAGGACACCAATCAAGCGCGAGACGTGTTCGTCACGGACACCAACGTCGACACCGATGGCGACGGCATTTCCGACGCGATCGAGCGGACGTTCGGGCTCAATCCGAATGTCGCGGACAGCTCCGCCGACCCCGACGGCGACGGCCGCACCAACCTGCAGGAAGTGCGGGCCGGGACGCATCCTCGCGGGTTCGTGACGCGGTACCTCGCCGAGGGCGCCACCTCCGCGTTCTTCAGCACCTCGATTGCCCTGGTCAACCCGAGCGACACGATCCACGCCGCGGTCCTGCTGCGCTTCCTCACCGGCACCGGCGCCGCCGCGTCTCGCACGGTGCAGGTGCCGCCGCGGGGCCGTCGGACCGTCGACGTCAAGACGGTGCCGGGATTGAGCACGGCCGAGTTCTCCACGGTGATCGAGTCGGACACGCTGGTCGTCGTCGACCGCACGATGCGCTGGGATGCGACCGGCTACGGCAGCCACGCCGAGACCGCAGTCACCGCGCCGGCCACGACCTGGTACTTCGCCGAGGGCGCGACGCATTCCGGCTTCGGCTTGTTCTATCTGGTGCAGAACCCCGGTGCCGAGGCCGCCGCGGTCGAGGTGACCTACCTGCGCCCACCGCCCGCCGCGCCGTTGGTCAAGACCTACGTGGTCGCACCGCAGAGTCGGCTGAACGTCTGGGTCAACAACGAGGCCGTGATCGATCCGGTCTTGTCCGGGTTGGCGAGCACCGACCTGTCGGCCGTCGTCCGCTCACTGAACGGACAGCCGATCATCGTCGAGCGCGCAATGTACCTCAACGCTGGCGGTCTGACGTTCGGCGCGGGACACGAGAGTGCGGGCGTCACCACCCCGGCCACCCGCTGGTTCTTCGCCGAGGGCGCGACCGGCGCGTACTTCGACCTGTTCCTGCTGATTGCCAACCCGAATGAACAGCCAGCGCGCGTCAGGGCCACCTATCTGCTGCCGTCGGGCGAGACGCTGCAGAAGACCTACCTGGTGGCCGCGCGCAGCCGGTTCAACATCTGGGTCGACATGGAGCGTTTCCCCGACGACAGCGGCGTCGCCCGACTCGCCGACACTGCGGTGTCGACGACGCTCGAGTCGATTGACGGCCCGCCGATCATCGTCGAGCGCGCCATGTGGTGGCCTGGACCGACCTCCGCCACCTGGCAGGAAGCTCACAATTCGCCAGGGGCGACGCAGACCGGCGTGCGCTGGGCGTTGGCCGATGGGGAGGTAGGCGGTGCCTCCCAGACCGAGACCTACCTTCTGGTAGCAAACACGTCGGCGAGCGCCGGCTCGGCACGCGTCACGCTGCTGTTCGAGGACGGCACCCAAGTCACGCGCACCTTCGATCTGCAGGCCAACAGCCGCTTCAACGTCGATGTCTCAGCGGAGTTTCCCGCGGCCCGCGGCCGCACGTTTGGGTCGCTGGTCGAAAGCGTCGGGGCCTCGCCGGTCGAGATCGTGGTCGAACGCGCGATGTACAGCAACGCTCGCGGCGTCAGGTGGGCAGCCGGCACGAACGCGCTGGCCACTCG
>JACDAO010000498.1 GCA_013695405.1 Acidobacteriota bacterium
CGCGACCGCGCCGTCGGCGAGGAGGTGCTCAAGAGCCTGTCGCCGGCCCAGCAGGTGGTGCGCATCGTCCGCGACGAGATGCTCGGCCTGTTCGGCGACAGCCAGGGCGGGCTGCCGCCGTCGACCACCTCGCCGCGCGTCATCCTGATGCTCGGACTCCAGGGATCGGGCAAGACGACCACCACCGGCAAGCTCGCTAAGTGGCTGGTCAAGCAGGGCAAGCACCCGATCGTCGTGTCCACCGACGTGCGGCGGCCGGCCGCGATCGAGCAGTTGAACCTGGTCGCCAAGCAGGCCGGCGTGCGCGTCCACGACCCGGCCGGGAATCTGGACCCGGTGGCGCGCGCCGCCGGCGCGATGCAGGAGGCCCGCACGCTGGGCTTCGATACGATCATCGTGGACACCGCTGGCCGCCTGCACATCGACGACGACCTGATGGTCGAACTCGAGGCGATCAAGGCAGCGGTCTCGCCGACCGACCAGCTGTACGTCGCCGATGCGATGACCGGGCAGGACGCGATCAAGAGCGCGGGCGAGTTCAACCGCCGGGTCGGCGTCACGGGCGTGGTGCTGTCCAAGATGGACGGCGATGCCCGCGGCGGTGCCGCTCTCTCGGTGGTCTCGGTGGTCGGCGTGCCGATTGCCTTCACCGGCAGCGGCGAACGGCTCGACGACCTCGAGGCGTTCCATCCCGATCGCGTCGTCTCGCGCGTGCTCGGCCTGGGCGACGTGTTGTCGCTGATCGAGAAAGCCGAATCGGTCGTCACCCAGGAAGACGCCGCCCGGCTCGAGAAGAAGATCCTCGACAACGACTTCACGCTCGAGGACTTTCGCGACCAGCTCCAGACGATCAAGAAGATGGGCCCGCTCGAGAACATCCTGGGCATGTTGCCCGGGATGGGGCAGATCAAGCAGCAGTTGAACGGCAAGGCGGTCGACGAGAAGCAGATGGCCCGGGTCGAGGCCATCATTTTGTCGATGACGCCCCGGGAACGTCGCAATCACCAGCTCCTCAACGGCAGCCGCCGCAAGCGCATCGCGCGCGGCAGCGGCACCTCGGTCGAGGACGTCAATCGCCTGCTCAAGCAATTCCTCGAGATGAAGAAGATGCTGAAGATGATGGGCGGGCTGGCTGGTGGCGGTGGCAAGGGAGGCGGCAAGCTGCGCAAGCAGTTCGGCATGATGAAGGCCGCCATGCAGGCTCAGCGTCGCTGAGACGAGAAGGCAGAGAAGAGAATTCGATGGTCACGATCCGGCTGCGCCGCCAGGGCGCCAAGAAGTCCCCGTTCTACCGCATCGTGGTGACTGATTCCCGCAACGCGCGTGAGGGCGCGTTTGTCGAGATTCTCGGTCACTACAACCCGCGCGTGCTGCCCGAGACGCTGGTCATCGACCGCGCGCGGCTGCAGTACTGGCTCGGAGTCGGCGCCCGCGCGTCCGACACGGTGCGCACGCTGGTCAAGCGCCACCCGGAGACGGCGGCCGTCGAGGCCGAGGTCACCGCCTAGATGGGCGACGTGCGCGCGCTGGTCGAGGTCGTCGCCCGCGCGTTGGCCGACGACCCGTCGCTGGTCGCGGTCACCGAGGGCCAGCATCGTGGCGTCTCGGTGGTCGAAGTGTTCATGGGGCCGGGCGATCTGGGGCGGATCATCGGCCGGCAGGGGCGAACCGCGCAGGCGGTCCGGACGCTGGCTGCCACCGTCGGCGAACACGACGGCCGCAAGGTACAGGTCGAGTTCCGCGACGGCCAGCCGCCGCGCTGAGGCGGGTCGTGGATCGCTGGGACGACATGGTGCTGGTCGGCGTGATCACCCGCCCGCACGGGCTGTGCGGGGAGGTGGCGGTGCAGCCGGAGACCGACTTCCCCGAGATCCGTTTCGCCGTCGGAGCGGTGGTGTTCGCGTGGCAGGACGGCGTGATGGTGCGGCTCGAGATCGATCGATCGCGTGGGCATTCCGGACGGCCGTTGATCGGCTTTGTCGGCCGCCACGCGATCGAGAACGTCGAAGGGCTGAGCCGCAGCGAGTTGCGGGTGCCCGAGTCGGCGCTCGCGCCACTGCCGGAGGGCGAGTACTACTGGTACCAGTACATCGGCGCCCCGGTGCAGACCGAGACCGGCGAGCCGGTCGGCTTGGTGGTGCGGGTCGAACCGAACGGCGGCGGCGGGATGCTGGTGGTGGACCGTGGCGGGTCCGAGGAAGTGCAGATTCCGCTGGTGCCGGCGCTGTGCCCGGTGCTGCGTCCGGACCTGATCGTGGTGCGGCCGCCCGAAGGGCTGTTGGATCTGAATACCCCGGTGAGCACGCGCCGTGAAAATCGACATCGTGACCATCTTTCCCGCCATGGTGCGGGCAGGCCTGCAGCACGGAGTCCTGGGCCGGGCGGTGGAGCGGGGACTGATTGACCTGCAGGTCCACGACCTGCGAGGCTTCACGACCGACCGCCACCACGTGGTCGACGACACCCCGTTCGGCGGCGGGCCGGGGATGGTGCTGAAGGCCGAGCCGCTGTTTGCCGCGGTCGAGTCGTTGGCCGGAACGCGCGGCGTGCCGGCCATGGTGTTGCTGCCCTCTCCACAGGGCCGTCGCTTCACCCAGCAGGTGGCCGCTGAGTATCGCGCGGCGGACCATCTCGTGTTGTTGTGCGGACGCTACGAGGGCGTCGACGAACGGGTCAGTGCGACGATCGTCACCGAGGAAGTCTCGATTGGCGACTACGTGCTGTCAGGTGGCGAGTTGGCCGCGCTGGTGATCGTCGACGCGGTGGCGCGACTGCTGCCGGGCGTGGTCGGCGATGCGGCATCCGTGGTCCAGGACTCGTTCACGCGCGGCCTGCTCGATTGCCCGCACTACACCCGGCCAGCGCGCGTACGCGGCCATCAGGTACCCGAGGTGCTGCTGTCGGGGCATCACGGCGACATCGACCGTTGGCGGCGCCAGCAGGCCCTGCGGCGCACCTACGAGCGGCGTCCGGATCTGCTGCCCACGGTGGCCCTGACCGACGAAGAGCAACAGTGGCTGGCCAGCTGGATGGCCGCCGAGAGGAACGGAGCAGAGTCATGACCCCGATCGAGACCATTGAAGCCGCGCAGATCACCCAGCGCCCCGCCGTCAAGTCCGGCGACACCGTCCGCGTCCACGTCAAGGTGCGCGAGGGCGACAAGGAGCGCATCCAGGTCTACGAGGGGCTCATCATCGGCATGCACCGCGGCAGCACCCGTGCCTCGATCACCGTCCGCAAGGTCTCGTTCGGGCAGGGCGTGGAGCGGATCTTCCCGCTGCACTCGCCAGCGATCGACAAGATCGAGGTGATTCGCACCGCCCGGGTCCGTCGCGCCAAGCTGTACTTCCTGCGTGCGCTGCGCGGCAAGGCGGCGCGCATGAAGGAACAGAAGCGTCCGCAGTCCCAGCCGCGCTGAGGCGTGGCGGCGGGCGGCATGTCGCGTGGTCTCACGCCGGGGCGGCCTACCGCCCGCCAGAATCTCGAGAACGCCCTCCGGCGCGCCGGCTACCTGTGTGTCGCCGGCGTCGACGAAGTGGGCCGAGGTTGCCTGGCCGGGCCCGTGACCGCTGCGGCGGTCGTGCTCGACCCGGCACGGCCGGTGACCGGCCTGCGCGACTCCAAGCTGCTGACCGCTGGCGCCCGCGAACGGCTTCACGATTGCATCCTGCGCCGCGCCGTCGCCTGGACGGTGGTCTCGCGCACCCCCGCCGACATCGGCCTCCTCAACATCCATCGCGCGTCGTTGGCGGCGATGCGCGAGGCAGTGATGGGACTGCACCCCGCGGCCGATTACGCCCTTGCGGACGGCTTTGCCATCCCCGAACTCTCGATCCCGCACCATGGGCTGGTGAAGGGGGATCGGCGGTGTGCCTGCATCGCCGCGGCGTCGATTGTCGCGAAGGTGACGCGCGACCGGATGATGGCCGTCCTCGATCAGCGGGATCCGCGTTACGGCTACGCCCGGCACAAGGGCTACGCGACGGTCGAGCATCTGGCGGCGATTCGGGAGCACGGCCTCAGCGTCGACCATCGGCGAAGCTTCCGGCCCGCCACCCTGTTCCACCTGTTGACTGACGCCTGACGGCCTTCCTTTGATGAGCACGCGCGACGAGCTGACACGCCAGGCGGACAAGGCCCTGCGACAGGGTCGGCCCGATCAGGCCATCGAGCTCTACCAGCAGCTCGCTGTGCTGGTCCCAATCGATTGGAATCAGGTCAAGCAGCTGGCCGACCTGCTCGAACGCGGCAGCCAGCGCGAGGCCGCCGCCGAGCAGTTCCTGCGCTACGCCGACTACCTGTTCACCGAAGGCTTCCATTCGCGGGCCGCCGCGCTGTACAAGAAGGTCCTCAAGCTGGAACCGGCGCACGAACGCGCCCTGTGGCAGCTCGGCGAGGTCTCGCTCGAGCTGAAGCTGCGTGCCGACGCGCGGCAGGCGTTCCAGCGTGTGCTCGACCAGCGCCTGCGGCAACATGACGAAGCCGGCGTCGCTGAGGTCCGTCGTCGCCTCGCCGCGCTCGACCCGACTGTTTCCCCGGCGTCCGCTCCGGATCCCCCCCCGCCGTCCGACCCGATCGCGCCAGCGGCGCCAACACCTGCCTCACTCGAATCGGCACACCCGGACCCCGCAGGCACGTCGCCGGGTGACGTGACGGCCGAGGCGCCCACGCCGCCGGAGTCGGTCGACGCTCACCTGGCTCG
>JACDAO010000501.1 GCA_013695405.1 Acidobacteriota bacterium
CATCAGTCTCGATGAAGGGCTGAGCTGCGCAGGCGCCCCAAATGGGACCTGCTGCTCTTGCGCAGCGAGTCAGCCTGAGTAGACTGCCCGCCTGCCGCCGCCACGGCACCGAGCGCGCGGACGTCAACGCGGTGGACGCCGGCGAGTACCGCGTCAAGGTCGTCGCGTTCGAACGCCCAGATGCGAAGGCAGGCACCTTCACCGTCACGCTGGCCGACGTGCGGGACCTGACGGCCGAAGAGGTGGCCAACGCCCCCAGCGAGAAGGAGATCCTCGCAATCGAGGACGAGTGGGAGCGAGCCGTCGACACGGCAGATGTCGCGACGCTCAGCCGAATCCTCCACGACGACGGGTTTCAGCTGGCGCCGGTCGCGTCGGCGACCCGGACGCGCCAGCAACTGATCGCCGGATGGCAGGAAAGCGCCAAGGCGCGCGCGAAGGGCACCACGCAGGAGCACACGCTCAGCGAGCTGGTCGGTGACCACTTCTACCCATTCGGGCGTGTGCCTCGCGAGAAGCAAACTCCCGTCAAGGTCGAGCCGGCGGTGCTCGCCGCGTACGCCGGCACCTACCGCCCCGAGAACGGAACGAACACCGTGACGATGGCGGTGGAGAACGATTCCTTGATGGCCCAATGGACCGTGCCGGGCCAACCGTCGTTTCCGAACACACCCCTGGAAGCCGTCAGCGCGACGAGCTGGTCTTTGTGCGAGCGCCGGACGGTCGCGTGCGCGAGTTCATCATCCTGCGGGACGGACCTGCCACCCGTGCGGTAAGAATCGACAATCCTGGGTCGCGATAGCTGGCCGCGGTCACGACCGGTGGGCCGCCATGTGCGCGGGGCTGGCGGCCGTCGGTCTGGGCGCCCTCGGTACGCATTCGTCTGCGCGGATCCTTCCACGGTCTGCTGCGCGGCGCTTCACAGTCACCCTTGACCGACGGCTCTCCTCCGCTTGTGCAATCCGTTGCGCACGTCGTTGCTGAGCGGCCGCCGGCTGTGGATGGGCGGGGTGACGTCGGATAACGCGGGTTCCTAATCGTTACTATCGTCTCAAGGCTGCGGGCCTGGTCGACACGCTGAAGGGCAAGGGTCAATTCACGGTGTTTGCGCCGACCAACGGCGCGTTCGGCAAGCTGCCGGCGGGCACCGTCGACACGAGATCCTGACCTACCACGTGGTGGCCGGGAAGGTCGACGCGATGGCCCTGATGGCCGACATCAAGACCGGCGGCGGCACGGCCACGCTCGAGACCGTCAGCGGCGGTCAGCTCAAGGCGATGGTCAAGGACGGCAAGGTCGTGCTGCAGGACGAGAAGGGCGGCATGTCGATGGTCACGATCGCGGACGTCTACCAGTCGAATGGTGTCATCCACGTCGTCGACACGGTGCTGATGCCGAAGTAAGCGGTACGGTCGTCCCAGCCGCGCTCGATCGTTCACTGCGCCGACACCTTGCCCCACAGCGCGCTGAGCCGTTGCTCACGCCCGCAGTTCCACTTGTAGAACTTGTACCGGACGGGGTTCTTCTTGTAGTAGTCCTGGTGGTAGCCCTCCGCCTTGTAGAACTCGGTGGCGGCGGCGATCTCCACCGGTATCGGCTTGGCCAGTTGGGCAGCGATTCGCTCCCGCGAGGCCTCGGCAGCCTTCTGCTGGTCGGCCGAGTGATGAAAGATTCCCGGCCGGTACTGTGGTCCGCGGTCGCAGAACTGACCGTCGCCGTCGACGGCGTCGACGTTGCGCCAGAAGACCTCGAGCAACTTGGCGTACGGGACCTTGGACGGGTCATAGACGATCTGGATCGCCTCCGTGTGACCCGTTCGACCGGCAGACACCTGCTCGTAGGTCGGATTCTTCGTGCTGCCTCCGGTGTATCCCGACGTCGTCGAGATGACGCCATCGAGCTCGTCGAATGGCGGCTCCATGCACCAGAAGCATCCCCCGGCGAACGTCGCCGTTGCCGTTGGTCCGCCCGTCGGGGCCGGCTGACCGGCGGTTGGTCCGGCCCCGAGCGTGAGACACAGGCCGACCAGCGAGGCCTGCAATGCCAATCCAGCGACACCGTTCATCGTGATGCTCCTTGCGACGTCGGCGTGAACACCAATGCGTCGCCGTTCATGCAGTAGCGCTTCCCCGTCGGTCGGGGGCCGTCGTCGAAGACATGCCCGAGGTGGCCACCGCATCGGCGGCAGTGCACTTCGATTCGTAGGCCAAACAGACTCCGGTCTTCGGACGTGCCGATGGCGTTCTCGAGCGGCGCGGTGAAGCTGGGCCAGCCGGTGCCGCTCTCGAACTTGGCCCGCGACGAGTAGACCGGCAGGTTGCAGCCGGCGCACTGGTATGTGCCCTGACGATGCTCGGCATTCAGCGGGCTGGTCCCGGGCCGCTCGGTGCCGTGGCCGCGCAGGACGGCGAACTGAGCCGGCGTCAGCACCTTGCGCCAGTCGGCGTCCGACCTGGTCACTTCGAACGTGGCCGCGGCCTTCGCCGTGCGCCGCGATCCGGGTTGCTGCGCCTCGGCGGAGCACCCGCCGAGCGCCACAGGGGCGATGCCGATGACCGCACCGAGAAACGTTCGTCGATCCATGAAACCTCCGTGTGGAACCGGACAGGTGGCTCTCTTCATCCTGATAACCCGAACGCTCATTGATATTCCCGGCCACCACGACCGGACCGCGGGCGGCCAGGAATATCTGACGCCCCCTACGGTATGTGACTGGCCATGGCGCTCTACCGATTCCGGCTGTTCAACGCTGCCTGGTGATGACGGCCTTCGGAGGCGCGCCAGCTGATCCTGGGATTCTGGTCATTATCGGGTCATGGCGACGGTACACCTACCCGGCGGTGCCGACCATTCACCGCGATGACCATGGCGGGCGTGTGGCGCTCCATCGTCGACCCGTGGGGGCTGGTACCTGGCCGGCAGCAACGCGCTGTTCTCCCCGTCGCTGATCATTTTCGCCGCTGCCCTGGGGCTGGTGGTTGAAGATGGACGCAGATGATCGCCAGACTCGCCTGCCTGTGCGCATGAGTTGCCGATGACCAGCATACGGGTGCTGCTCGTCATCATCGTGGTCGCCGCGCTCGGAGTAGCGGCGTTTCTCCTGCCGGTCGGCGAGTGGACGACGCATCTTGCCGGGTGGGCCCGCGGAACCGGCGCCCTCGGGGTCGCCGTCTTCGTACTGGCATACATCGCGAGCACGGCCCTCGGCTTGCCGGGATCGATCCTGACGCTCGCCGCGGGGTTTGCCTACGGGCCGGTCTGGGGCCTGGCGATCGCTTCGCCGGCCAGCGTGGCCGGGGCGACCTGTGCGTTCCTGCTGGGTCGCACGCTGCTGCACGACTGGGCGGTGCGGCGCGTCGGCGAATCGGCGCGAATACGGGCGATCGACACCGCGATCGCGCGCGACGGCTTCAGGCTGGTGCTCCTGTTGCGGCTCTCGCCACTGTTCCCGTTCAACGTGCTGAACTACGCCTTGAGCCTGTCGCGGGTCAGCCTTCCCACATACGTCGGCGCCTCGTGGCTCGGGATGTTGCCCGCAACGGCGGTGTACGTCTACCTGGGATCGCTGGCGCCCGCGGCCGCCGAGTTGTCGTCGGCGGGCCGAGGCGGCGGTTCGGCGCGCACGGCCCTCTACGTGGCAGGCTTCATCGCGACCGTCGCGGTAGCCGTCATCGGCACGCGTGCGGCGCGGCGCGCACTCGATCCCACGCTCACGGACGCACCCTGAATGGCTCCATCTCCAGGTGTAGCGGCCCGCGGCCGTGCTTGCCATGCGCGTGCAGCCGCCATCGCAGCACAAAGTCAGGGAGGACTGTAAGATGCCCATGCGCGTCTCGGTGGTGATTCCCGCCTGGAACGAAGAGGCAGCCATCGGCCGGGTCATCGCCGATATCCCGCGCGAGCTTGTCACTGAAGTGATCGTGGTGGATGGCGGGTCCACCGACCAGACGCGAGCCGTCGCTGCCGGGGTCGGCGCACGCGTCATCCCGGAGCCGCGGCGAGGTTACGGCCGCGCGTGCCTGACCGGCCTCGGCCATATCGACGCCGCCGCCGAGGTGGTCGTGTTTCTCGACGCCGACTACAGCGATCGACCGGCGGAATTGCCACGATTGCTCGCTCCCCTCGAGGCGGGCCTTGCCGACCTGGTCATCGGCTCGAGGCTGGCCGGCAGTCGTACACCCGGGGCGTTGCCGGCGCATTCGGTGCTCGGCAATCGCGTCGCGGCGGCTCTCATCGGCCTCGTGTCGGGTTTGCGCCTGACGGACCTTGGACCGTTCCGCGCGGCGCGGCCCGCAATGCTGCGCGCCTTGACGCTGCAGGAGCAGACCTACGGCTGGCCAGTCGAGATGTTGGTCAAGGGCGCCGCCCGAGGCTATCGGATCGTCGAGGTGCCGGTGAGCTACCACCCGCGCATCGGCACGTCGAAGATTACGGGTACCGTGTCCGGCTCGCTCGGAGCCGCGTGGTGCATCCTGTCGGGCATCATCAGGTACCGCGTGAAGGAGTTTGGTGCGCGCCGCTGACCGTGTGCTCGTGGTCATGGCCAAAGCGCCGCGCGCCGGACGCGTCAAGACCCGCCTGAGCAACGAGTATCCAGCCACGGTGGTCGTCGAGCTGTACCGTTGCCTGCTGCAGGACACGCTGGCTCTGGCCGCCTCGATTGCAGATACCGAGGTGGCGGTGATGGCGCCACCAGAGGACCTCGAAGAACTCGCGGCGCTTCTGCCAGCGGGCGTGATCGGCACGCCCCAGCGAGGCACGGGTCTGGCCGATGCCCTGAGTTCGGTGTTCGAGGCCTTCACGGCAGACCGACAACGGCGTGTGGTTGCCTTCAACAGCGACAGCCCGCACTTGCCCCCCACCGTCCTGGACGACGCGTTCGCGGTTTTGCTGACGCACGATCTGGTGGCCGGGCCGACCGATGACGGTGGCTACTACCTGGTGGGCGCAACCGCGCCGCACGCGAATCTTTTCGACCCGTCCCCGCTTGGGACGTCCGGGGCCCTTGCGGCACTGCTCGCGAACGCTCGGTCGAAGCAACTGACCTATGCCCTGACCCGTGACTGGTTCGACGTGGACCTCGCCAGCGACCTTGCGCGGCTCGCGGAGGCGCTGGGCCGAGACCCGTCCGCAGCGCCGCGCACCGCTGCATATCTGCGATCGTGGCCAGAGCGTGACCGGTCGCAGGCGCCTCGCGCGTCAGGCAGCGACCCGGCGTGAGCAGCCTGCGCGGGCTGGCGTGTGGCGTCACGATCGCAACGGCGTTCGTAACCATGCGCCAGGTCGCGCCGCGTGACGGCTCGCCGGTCTTTTTCTTGATCCTCGCGGTGTGTGCCGGGGCCTACGTGGTGGCGATGCGCGAAGTGGCATCGCATCGCCTCCGGTCTCGTCCGGTCCTGGTGTGTGGCCTGGTGCTGGCGCTGGCGTGGAGACTGCCGCTGGCGCTGGCGCCGGTGGGTCGCGACGCCGACGTGTACCGCTACATCTGGGACGCACGCCTCCAGCGCGCCGGAGTCAGCCCATACGCCGCGCGCCCGGACGATCCGGCCTTGGCCTGGGTCCACACGCCGGCGACGCGGCGCATGAACAACCAGAACGTGGCGAGTCCGTACCCTCCCGTGGCGCAACTCTATTTCCGCGGCGTGACCGCGGTGCACGAGTCGCCCGAGGCGCTGAAGATGTCGCTGGTGGCCTGTGAAGTGTTGCTGGTCCTGGTGATGTGGCGATGGCTGGTCGCGCGCGGCATGGACCCATCGTGGGTACTCGCGTACGCCTGGCACCCGCTCGCGACGCTAGAGATGTCGCGCAACGGGCACTTCGAGGTCGTCGGGGTGCTGCTGCTCTGTTCGTCGGCGTTGGCGCTCCAGCGCGGGCGGCCGGCAGGCGCAGCGGTGTGGTTTGCACTCGCGGTCGGCACCAAGTTCCTCCCTGTCGTGCTCGTACCCGTGTACTGGACCCGCGTGCGACCGAGAGACGGCCTGCTTGCCGTCGCGGTGCTGGCGGGTGTTTCGATGCCGTTCGCCGCAGGCCTGGCCGTCGGATCGCTTCCGGACGTCATCGAACGGTTCCGGTTCAATGCACCGCTCTTCACGACTGTCGAGCTTTTCGTCGGTGCGCGGGGTGCGGCGGGCGTGGCGCTGGCGGCGGGCCTGGGGGTGGCTCTGGCATGCCGCCGATTGGATCCCGCCCGGACGACGGCGGCGTGGGCCTGGCCACTCGCGGCGTCCCTGGCCTGCTCGCCGCTGGTCTACCCGTGGTACCTGGTGTGGCTGCTCCCGTTTCTCACCAGCGCTTCGCTGCTGCCACTGCGAATCTGGTCGCTGAGCATCATTCCTGCGTACGCCGTGTGGCACGGGTTTGCGGCGGGCTCGGCGTGGCGTGTGCCGCCAGCGGTGCTGGTGGTCGAGTACGGTCCGCCGATCGCCGCTGCGTTGTACGGCGCGTGGGTGTTCCGGACCCGTCCGGTCAGCCGAGGCGAGCAATCATGACGATCGCGAATCAGGCGTTGCCGACGGTCGCGTACAGCCTGGCCAGGCGGTGCGCGTGCTGGTCGTACGCGGCCTCGAACAGTTCAGTGGCACGCTCGGCGCCAACCACTGCCGCGGCGCTGAGCACCGTCGGCGGCTGGCCTGCGTCGGTGAGTTGCTGCGCAACCTCGGCCTTGATGCAGTTCACCAGCATGCAGCCGCCGACCGTCGAGCCCGGCGCCACCGGCGTGTCGAGCCCGGCAATCGTCACCATCGCGTCGCCGACCGGCGCGCCGGTATCCAACACCAGGTCCGAGAAGTCCTGCAGCTTTCTGCCGTCGGCACGCCGGCTGTCACTCTGCTCGCTGTGCGCCCGGCTGATGATCGAGACCACCCGCACCTGCCGCCGCTGGAACTGCTCGGCGATCTCGGTCGGCACCACGTTGCAGCCGCTCGAACTGA
Source organism: Acidobacteriota bacterium (assembly GCA_013695405.1). Lineage (GTDB taxonomy): Bacteria > Acidobacteriota > Vicinamibacteria > Vicinamibacterales > Vicinamibacteraceae > Luteitalea. The sequence continues at coordinate 6,930 of JACDAO010000501.1, forward strand.
TGACCAGCGCGGAGTCCTCCGACGACAGGGCGAAGTTTCTGAGGATGCGTGCGGCCAGCCCCGGCACGTTCTCGAGGAACATTGCCTGGCGCTGGCCGTTGGCGCCCACCACCAGATTGTGGAAGGTCAGCGACAACTCGACGATCGGGTTGAACCCTGGGAACGAGCCGTAGCGCGGCCACATCTCCTCGACCATGATCCGGCTGTGCCCCGACGCGAACAGGTGGACCATCCGACCGGCGAGGATGCTTCGCGCGCACCAGGTGGCGGCGGTGTGAAACGCTGGCTGCTGCGCGCGCACGGCTTCAATCAGCCGGGCGCACGCCGCGAGGTACTGCTCCGAGGGGGTCATGCGCTCTGCTCCATCGCGTGCCGCGCCGCGCCAATCGCGCCCGCCTCGTCGCCAAGTTCGGCGACGACGATCTCGACGCCCGTGTCGTGCGGGCGCCATTCGTACTCGTCCATCCAGGTGCGCAGCGGTGCCATCAGCAGGTCGCCGGCGCGCACCGCGATCCCGCCGCCGAGGATGATCCGTGCCGGGTCGACGGCGTTGACAATCGAGGCCAGCGCCGCCGCCAGGCGCATCACGCTCCCCTGCCACACCTGGCTCGCAATTGGATCACCTTGCGCGTACGCATCGACAAGGGCCTCGGTGCTCTCGAAGCGGCCGTGCGAGCGGCGCCGGACCGTGCAGTTGCCGATCGCGTCCTCGAGGCTGCCCGGCGTGTTGACGATGTCCTTGTCGCCCGGCACCTGCAGCGCGATGTGTCCGAGATGACCGGCGCGTCCGGTGTTGCCGGTCAGCACCCGGCCGCCCGACATGATCGCGCCGCCGACGCCGGTGCCAAGCGTGAGCATCACCACGTCACGGCAGCCGCGGCCTGCGCCGAGCCACGACTCGCCCTTCAGCGCGGCCTGCGCGTCGTTGACCACCCGTACCGGTGCGCGTCGCTGCAGCGCGGCGGTCCAGTCGAGGCCTTCGAGCACGTCGAGCCGTCCCTTCATCCAGTGCACCGCGACGCCGTCCGATCGCACCAGACCTGGGCAGGCCACGCCGACGGCAGCGGCCGGCCCGACGATGGTCTCGAGGCGCGCCAGCGCATTTGCGGTGCTCGCGGGCAGGCGACTGGCCGCCGAGTCGTCGGTCGGCAGCCTGGCACGCGCCAGGATCTCGCCCGCGTCGCTGACCGCGACCAGCTTGGTGTAGGTGCCGCCGATGTCGATGCCAATGGCGACACCTGTCATGAGGCGTCGGGCGGCAGGTCGCGCAGCGTCGCCGGCTCGCTGACACACCAGCCCCCGTCCACGGCAAGCACCTGGCCGGTCACGAACCGCGATTCGTTCGACAGCAGGTAGACCACCGCTCCGTCGATGTCGCCGGTGTGCCCGATCCGACCGTGGTCGAGCGGCTGCTTCTGGCGGATGTAGGCCGCGATGCGCGGGTCGGCCGAGGCACGCTGCGCACCCGGCGTGTCCACCAGTGCCGGCGCGATCACATTGAAGCGGATGTCATGCGCCGCGTAGTAGGCCGCGCACGAGGTCGTCAGGCCGATCGCGCCGGCCTTGGCCGCCGCGTAGGCGTGGGTGGCGAAGTGTGCCGGCGACGGCGAGAACGCCAGCACCGAGGCCATGTTCAGCACCGAGCCGCCGTGTCCGGCGGTGACGAAGTAGCGCGCCGCGGCACGGTTGGTGAAGAACAGAGCCGAGAGGTTGGCGTCGAGGGTGTAGCGCCAGCCCTCGTCGCTGACCTGGTCGACCGGCCCGTCGCCATGGCGGCGGCCACTGCCGCCGGCGACGTGAAAGACGCCGTCGACGCGCCCGAACGCCGCCACCGCGGTCTCGATGGATCGTCCGGCCGTGGCGCGATCGGTCGCATCGCCTCGCAGCACTCGAGTGCTCGGGCCGAGCAGGCCGACTGCAGCATCGGCGTGCTCGTCGGCCCGGCCGACCACGGTGAGGTGCGCGCCTTCCCGCTGGCACGCCTGCGCAGCCGACAAGCCCAAGCCCGCGGTGCCGCCCACGATGACCACCGACAGACCCTCGAGCCGTCCCGTCTGCATGCGCGACAGTGTGGAGGACGCGGCGCGTCTGGTCAAAGCGCACGCTTTCCAAGCATCCTCCCTCAACCACTCGGACATCTCTCCGTGCAAGTGGAATCAACAGTCAATTAATGCCGGTCGATTGCGCGTGGCAAAGACGACGGAAGTCGTCGACGGAGATCTGTTCGATCCGGCGTCACTCGATCGCGCGCTCGCAGGCATCGACGTCGCCTACTACCTCGTGCACTCCATGGGGGCGCACGGGGACTACCGCGAAAAGGATCGCGTCAGCACATCCTTCGTCGCAATCGTGGGAAAGGCGAGGATCCACGCTACCAGGCGATGCGCGCCGCGCAGGGACGGGCGTTCTGGTGGCGCAGCCTGTTCACCGTCTTCTGTGAGTGCCACACAGCCCGCTGCCCTCACGACAGTCGATGGCCTGGGACTCTTGTTGTTCGCGGTTGGATTCGGCTTCGAAGTCGTGGGCGACTCTCAACTCGCGCGCTTCAGAGCCGAGTCCGACAAGCGCAGCAAGGTGCTCGCGAGCGGCCTGTGGCGCTTTTTTCCCACGGCTGCCGTGCGCTCCGAGATGAGCGGTGCGGCACACCCCACTGATGGATGACTGGGATGCAGCCTGCTGTGGTACTTGCGTCGAGCTGAGTCGGGCCCGGTTCCGAACATCCGCGTGCCTGTCCACAATTGCACCAACTGTGGAGAACGTCCAGTCGCCCAGCTCCTCGATTCTCGCGTCTATCAGCTCAGTCGCTGTTCTCCCTGGCCTTGCGCCTCGCTCAACCGGACCGGCTCAGCGCCTGCCCGTACTTCTACTTCATCTGATCGGCGGGCACTATCTTTCCTGACCGATCCGTCCTGGTGAGTCGGGGGAACTGATCGCCCGTACGG
>JACDAO010000502.1 GCA_013695405.1 Acidobacteriota bacterium
GCGATGACCGCCGTGGCCAGGGCGAGCCAGAAGTTGTTGAGCGGCGTGACCTGGTAGGAGGGAGCGAGGAGGCGGGCGCCACTCTCGGTGAAGCCCGCCAGGATGGCATCGAGGCTGATCGGAATCACGTTGGCGAACATCAGGCCCATCAGCGGCGCGAGGGTCGCAACGATGCCCAGCAGCGGATGCCGGCCAGCCACGTAGAACAGCGCGGCGCCAAGCGGCAGCACGACGACGACGGCCGAGTCCGACAGCACGTGGGCGAGGATGCCCGCCAGCACCAGCAGTGGCGTCAGCAACCGGGGGGGCGCGATGGCCAGCACGCCTCGCAACGCGGCGCCGAGCAACCCCGAGCGCTCGGCGACGCCGACGCCGAGCACCATGACCAGCACCATGCCCATCGGCGGGAACGTTACGTAGGTCTGCGTCATCCCACCCAGGAACGTCGCCATCGCCTCCAGGGTGAGCTGGTCGTTGATCCGCAGGGGCTGTCCCGTCCGCGGATCAGCGAGTCCGAAGTCCACCCCGACGAGCAGGCGCGAGAGCACCCACGTCACCCCGAGCGCGATGACGAACAGCAGGATCGGATCGGGACAGCGATTCCCGATGCGCTCGACCGTATCGAGCCAGCGGCCGGCGAGCGTGCGCCGAGAGGCGATCGGAGCAGGGTCCCTCTCGACCTTCGGCAGGGGCACGGCCACGTTCATGTCTGACTCCTCGCGCACACGGCCGCGCGGCCGTGGCAGGCACCGTCGCGCGCCGAATGAGCAACGGACCGGGTTATTGGTCCAATGGATGGGCTTGGCGCAGTATGCTCCAGAACGAGCGGCGCTGTCAGGCCGGCGCGAGTCGGCCAGGCGTTGGAGATATGATTCCAGGGACCCCGATGCTCATGTCACGACGCCAGCGACGGATCGCTGTCCCGGTCATCGTCCTCGCCGCCGCGCTCAGCCCGTGGCGTCCGGCGTGGTTGACCAGTGATGTGGTCTCGTCCGCGCAAGCGCCACCGAAGGTCGACTTCGCGACGCAGATCGAGCCCATCCTGGAGGGGCAGTGCTACGGCTGCCACGGGCCGAAGAAGAGCCGCGGCAAGCTGCGACTGCACATCCGCGATCTGGCCCTGAAAGGCGGCGCCACCGGCCCGCTGCTCGTGCCCGGCGACAGCGAGAAGAGCTACATCGTCGAGCGTCTGCTCGGGAAGGGCGACGAGGACCAGATGCCGCTCGACGAGCCCGCGCTGAGCGAGGGGCAGATCGGGTTGATTCGCGCCTGGATCGATCAGGGCGCCGAGTGGCCTGCGCCCGCCGCCACCGCCGCCGCCGACCAGACCGTCGTCGAACACTGGGCGTACGTCGCTCCCAGGAAGGCCACGCTGCCGGCGGTGTCCAACGAGGCGTGGACCCGTACGCCGGTGGACCGCTTCGTGCTCGCGACACTCGATGCGGAGAAGCTGCTGCCGTCCCACGAGGTGGCCCGCGAGACGCTGTTGCGTCGCGTGACGCTCGATCTGACCGGCCTGCCCCCCACGCTCGACGAACTGGACGCGTTCCTCGCCGACACCCGGCCGGATGCGTACGAGCGTGTCGTCGATCGGCTGCTCGCCTCCCCGCACTTCGGCGAACGCTGGGCCCGGCTCTGGCTCGACCTGGCGCGCTACGCCGACAGCAATGGCCACGAGAAGGACAAGAAGCGGTCGATGTGGGCCTATCGCGACTGGGTGATCGGCGCGTTCAACGCGGATATGCCGTTCGACCAGTTCACCGTCGAGCAGCTGGCGGGCGACATGCTGCCCGCCGCCACGCGCGCGCAACGCATCGCCAGTGGCTTCCACCGCAACGCGATGACCAACGAGGAAGGCGGCGTGGACCCGGACGAGGCGCTGTACGAGGTGCTCGTCGACCGTGTCAACACCACCGCCACCGTCTGGCTCGGCAGCACCGTCGCCTGTGCGCAGTGCCACAACCACAAGTACGACCCGTTCAGCCAGAAGGACTACTACCGCCTGATGGCGTTCTTTGCAAACACCTCCTACCGCTCCACCGTGTTCAGCGACGGCACCCGGTTCGCCGAGAGCATGCTCGACCTGGCCTCACCGGAGCAGGAGGCCGCGCGACAGACGCTCGAGACACAGCTGGAGTCGGCAGAAGCCGCCCTGCAGAAGGACGCGCCGGAACGCGCCGTGGCGCAGGCGCGTTGGGAAGCGGAGATGCGCGACGCCGCGAACGCGTGGACCACGCTCGTGCCCAGTCACGCCGAGGGCACCGGTGGCGTGCAGCTGGCGGTCGCCGATGACGGCAGCGTGCTCGCCGGCGGACCGAACCCGCAAGTGACGGTCTACACGATCGAGACCAGGACCGCAGCTACCGATATCACCGGCCTGCGCCTCGAGGTGCTGCTCGATCCCAGCCTCCCCAAGCAGGGTCCCGGTCGAGATCCGTACGGCCACTTCCGGCTGACTCGGGTGCAGCTGTTCGCGGCGCCCGCGTCCGATCCGTCAGCGCGCACGCGCGTCGCGTTCGGGTCCGGCAAGGCCGACGGCAACGCGTACCGCATCGAACCGACCGAGATCACCGATGACCAGCCAGCCGGCGGCTACGCGCGTCGTGGCCGCGCGTGGGCTGTCGATGCGGTCAAAGACGGCTGGCGCGTGCCGCATCAACTCGTGCTCACGCCCAAGACGCCGCTCGGCTTCCCGGGCGGAACGCTCCTCACGGTGGTGCTCGGACACGAGGATGGCACGCTCGGTCAGGGCCTGGGCCGGTTCCGGCTGTCGCTCACGAGCGCGACGGACCCGCTGCAGGTGGTGGCCATCACTGCGCGCACGCGCGCCGCGCTGGACGTGGCGCCCGCTGCCAGGACCAAGACACAGATCAAGGACATCGCGGCACAGTTCCGCGAGCAGTCGCCGCTGTTTGAAGAGATTCGCAAGGACGTGGCCCGCCTCAAGCAGGCGATCGAGAAGCTGGACGTGCCGTCGACGCTGGTGATGGACGAGAAACCGACGTTCGAGCGGCCTTCGACGATCCTGCGCGAGCGCGGCGCGTTCACGTCGCCCGGTGCGAAAGTGTTCGCGAACACGCCGTCGGCGCTGCCGGCCCTCGGCGAGGAACTGCCGCCGAACCGGCTCGGCCTGGCGCGCTGGCTGGTGAGCCGCGACAACCCGCTCACGGCGCGGGTGATGGTCAACCGCGTCTGGGAGGCGCTCTACGGCCGGGGCCTGGTCGAGACGAGCGAGGATTTCGGCACGATGGGGTCGCCGCCTTCGCACCCGGAACTGCTCGACTGGCTGGCCGTGGAGTTCGTGGAGCAGGGCTGGAGCCTCAAGACGATCGTGCGGACCATGGTGTCGTCGGCGACCTACCGGCAGGACTCGTCGATGACGCCGGCGTTGCAGCAGCGCGATCCGAACAATCGGCTGCTGGCGCGCGGCCCGCGCTTCCGCCTGGAGGCGGAGATGGTGCGCGACCTGACGCTCGCCGCCAGCGGCCAGTTGAGCCGGAACATCGGCGGGCCGAGCGTGTTCCCGTGGCAGCCGCCCGGCATCTGGGACAACCCGTACGACCCGTCGAAGTGGATCGAGAGCACGGGCGGCGATCGCTACCGCCGCAGTCTCTATACCTTCATGCGGCGCACGGCCCCGTACCCGATGTTCACCACCTTCGACGCCACCAGCCGCGAGCTGTGCACGGTGCGCCGGGTGCGGACCAACACGCCGCTGCAGGCCCTGGCCACACTCAACGACGAGGGGTTCTTCGATGCGGCGCGCGCCCTGGCAGGGCGTATCAGTCGCGAGGCCGACGGCGTCGACCGGCGGATCAGCCATGGCTTCCGGCTGGCCACCAGCCGCCAGCCGGATCGCATGGAACTCGAGCGGTTGCGGGCGTTCTACCGCCAGTCGCGCGAGCGCTACGCGGGCGAGCCCGCGACCGTGCGCAGGGCGCTGGCCCTGCCGGCCGACGCGCCGGTCACGGCCGATCACATCGACCTGGCGGCATGGACGATGGTCGGCAACGTGCTGCTGAATCTGGACGAGAGTCTGACGAAATCGTAGGGCCCGGCGCGCCGCAGGGGCACCCGATGCGTAGCGGTCGGACTTGTCCGACCGACGGCACGCCGAGTGCCGAGCGCCGATGGCCGACCGCTGACAGGAGATTACGTGCAGGACGATCGCGACAGGCTGCAATCGATCACTCGACGCCACTTCTTCCGCCAGGCCGGGTTCGGGCTCGGCTCGGTGGCGCTGTCGTCGCTGGCCCAGGAGCGCGTGCTGGCGCGCGCCACGCAGCACCTCGCGCCGCGGGTGGCGCCACGCGCGACGCGGGTGATCTTCCTGTTCATGGCCGGCGCGCCGTCGCAGATCGATCTGTTCGACTACAAGCCGGCGCTGCAGAAATACGACGGGCAGGACATCCCGGCCGAGATCGTCAGGGGCGAGCGGTTTGCCTTCATCAAGGGGACGCCCAAGCTGCTCGGCTCGCCGTTCGCCTTCCGCAAGCACGGCCAGTCGGGCGCCGAGATCTCCGACCTGCTGCCGCATCTGGCCGGGGTGGCCGACGAGATCGCGATCATCCGGTCGATGCAGACCACGCAGTTCAACCACGCCCCGGCGCAGATCTTCATGAACACCGGCCACCAGGTGATCGGCCGGCCGAGCATGGGCGCGTGGCTGACCTACGGTATCGGCGCCGAGAGCCAGGATCTGCCCGGCTTCGTGGTGCTGATCTCGGGCGAGAACAACCCCGATGGCGGCAAGTCGTGCTGGGGCTCGGGCTTCCTGCCCTCGGTGCACCAGGGCGTCGAGTTCCGATCGGGCGCCGACCCGGTGCTGTTCGTGTCCAATCCTGGCGGCGTCGACGCGCCGTTGCGCCGGCACTCGCTCGACGTGCTCAAGGATCTCAACCAGCGCCGCCAGCGCGAGCTCGGTGATCCCGAGATCGACACGCGCATCAACGCGTACGAACTTGCCTACCGGATGCAGACCAGCGTACCGGAGCTGACCGACATCTCGAGCGAACCGCAGACCGTCCACGACGCCTACGGCACCCTGCCGGGGCAGACCTCGTTTGCCAACAACTGCTTGCTGGCGCGTCGGCTGGTCGAGCGGGGCGTCCGCTTCGTGCAGCTCTATCACCGCGGCTGGGACACCCACGGCTCCGGCTTCGGCGAGGACATCGTCGAGAAACTGCCGCACCTGTGCCGGCAGACCGATCAGCCGGTGGCGGCGTTGATTGCCGATCTCAAGCAGCGCGGCCTGCTCGACACCACGCTGGTGGTGTGGGGCGGTGAGTTCGGGAGGACCCCGATGAACGAGGCCCGCAACGGGTCGAAGTTCCTCGGCCGTGATCATCACCCGCGCGCCTTCACGATGTGGATGGCCGGTGGCGGCGTCAAGCCGGGGATCACGCTCGGCCAGACCGACGAACTCGGCTACAACGTCGTCCAGGATCCGGTCCAGGTCCACGACCTGCACGCGACCATGCTGCACCTGCTCGGGATCGACCATGAGAAGTTGACGTTCCGCTCGCAGGGCCGCGACTTCCGCCTCACTGACGTCCACGGCACGGTTGTTCAGCAACTGCTCGCCTGACACATCTGGTGGCTGGGGGCTGGGCGTAGCCGTCGGACCGGCGCTCGGGGCGTAGCCGTCGGACTTGTCCGACGGGCTCCGTCGCCTGGAACTCGCGTCGGCCGGACACGTCCGGTCGCTACGTCTGCC
>JACDAO010000510.1 GCA_013695405.1 Acidobacteriota bacterium
AAGCGACCCTCGGCGAAGCGGCCGAAGAAGCGAGGCATGCCCTGCTCGAGCACCCGACCCCGCGGGCTCAGCAGCGCCGCCGTCGGGTGCAGGGCGCGACCGAGCGGCAGCAGGTCGCGCTCGTCGCCTCCGGTGCCGTGCAGCAGCAGCAACGTGATGGCGGTTGGCCCCTCGGCGGGGGCGAATTGGTGAGGTGTCTCGGCAAGCAGCGACACGTCGTGGGTTATATCAGTTCCCTCCGTCGTACACTGGGCTTCGCCAGATGTTCTCCCCTGCGCCCGGCCAGATCCGCCGCATCCTGCACGTCGACATGGACGCGTTCTACGCATCGGTCGAACAGCGCGACCGGCCGGACCTGCGTGGCCGGCCAGTCGCAGTCGGCGGCCGTCCCGAGAGCCGGGCGGTGGTGTGTGCGGCGTCGTACGAAGCGCGGGTGTTCGGGGTGCGATCGGCGATGCCGATGGCGCGGGCAGTCCGCCTCTGCCCGAACCTGGCGATCGTGCCGACCGACTTCGCCCGCTACCGAGCGGCATCGCAGCAGGTCTTTGCGCTGTTCCGCGCGGTGACGCCGCTGGTCGAGCCACTGTCGCTGGACGAGGCCTACCTCGACGTCACCGACAACGCGTGGGGCGAGGTGCTCGGGATGGAGGTGGCGCGGCGTCTCAAGCAGGCGATCCGCGACCAGACCGGCTTGACCGCCTCGGCCGGCGTGGCGCCGAACAAGTTCCTCGCGAAGATTGCCTCTGGTTGGCGCAAGCCCGATGGGCTCACGGTGATCGCGCCCGAGCGGATGGAAGCGTTTCTCGCGCAACTGCCTATCGACGCGTTGTGGGGGGTCGGCCCGGTCACTGCCGCGCGGTTGCGCGCGCACGGGATGGAGCGGCTGGTCGACGTCCGCACCGCCAGCGCCGCCGCCCTGCACGCTGCGGTCGGGTCGCAGTCGTCCTGGCTGACGGCGATGGCCTGGGGGCGTGACGACCGCCGCGTCGTACCCGACCGGTCGGCCAAGTCGCACGGCGCCGAGCGCACCTACGACGTCGACCTGCGCGACTCTGCCGCGATGCACGCGCAGATCGATCGGCTCTCGACGATCTGCGGCGAGTGGCTGGCGCGCAAGACGCTGCGCGCGCGCACGGTCACGCTCAAGGTCCGCTTCGACGACTTCACGACTGTCACGCGGAGCCAGAGTGTGCCCGGCGGCGTCGGCGAGGCAACGTCGATCACCCAGGTCGCGCGCGTGCTGCTCGGCCGCACCGACGCGGCGCAGCGGCCGGTCCGGCTGCTCGGGGTCAGCGTCCACAGCCTGATCGACCCGTCGGCCACGACCGGCGGCGACGACGGGCGACTGCCCTTCCACGACGACCGCACGCAAGCGACGTGACGCGTAGCGGTCGGACTTGTCCGACCGGCGCCGGAGCGCGCCCGACAAGTCCGGCGCCTACCTGTGGCTCAGCGTGCGCCGGGCCTGAACAGCGACAACTTGCGCCGCCGCAGGTACTGCTGGCGCTCGTCGAGCACGGGCGGACTCGGGAACAGCACCACCGCGCCCACGACGTCGCCGCGCAGCAAGGCCTCGCGCGCCAGCGCCCCGCCAACGTAGTGGGCCTCGATCGCTGGCAGGCTGTCGACCCACGCGCGCAGCCCAGCGGCGACGATGACGACGGCGACGACGGAGGCCGCACGACGCGCCACCAGGCTGCGCCACGGCAGCGCAATCGTCAGCAGCAAGACCAGGCCGACCCAGAACAGGCTGGTAAACACGATGTAGCGCGACGCGGTCATGGCGTGCATGCCGAGCGGCACCCGGCCGATCGCGGTGAGCGCGCACGCGCCGGCCGCGAAGACCAGCAGCAGTGCCGGAAACAGCCACGCGAATTCGCCACGCGCACGGGTGGCCACCAGGTGCCAGCCGATCAGCGCGGTGCCGACGCCGATGCCGGTCGCGCCGAGCGTCGGCAGCAGCCACCAGGCCACCGACTGCGTGTCACTGAACGCCATCGGCGCGTACCAGACCGGCATCGCCAGGGCCATGCAGGTGCCGTAGATCACCTGCGCGAGCGCGGTAAACGACGACAGTACCGGTGCTGGCGGCGGCAGTCCCACCGGATGCACCAGGCCGTGGACGTAGGCGGCGCCGACCACCCCGCCGGTCACCAGCCAGGCCGCTGTCCGCGCCAGCCAGCCCGGGCCGCGCCGCACGGCGAGTCCGAGCGCGCCAATCGGCCAGGCCAGCAGGCAACTGCCGAACGAGGCGGTGCCGAGCAGGGCCAGCGACGCTGCCGCGGCAAGGCGTCGCCAGGTCGGCGCGCCCGTGGTCAGCAGCAGGAACGAGCCCGACACGGCCGCCGCCCCCACCACCAGCGCAATCTGCCAGCCTTGCAGGTAGTTCTCCCACTGGGTCGCCGTCGCGACGAACGTGCCGGCGCCAGCCAGCGCGATCACCGTCGCCGGCCCGCGGCCCCGTCCGGTCTCGCGCGCGTAGCGGACGACGATCAGGAAGTGCACCGCGGTGACGACCAGCATCACGCCGAGTTCGTACCAGTGGTTCCAGTCCGTCAGCGCCACGTTCGCCAGCAGGACCGCCCGCGCGACCAGTGGTCGATGCTCGTTGTGGGGCGCCCACAGATCGCGGAGGCTCAGGCCCTGGGCCTCCTGGCGCATCAACATCGGCACCAGGTCCCAGATGTCCCAGCGCGGCGCGTCGACGAAGGCCGCGGCGAGCCACGTCGCGATCACCAGCGCCTGCAGCCCGGCCACCAGGCCGACGGTTGCGGCGACTCCGCGGCCATGACGTCCGCCCGCGGCCAGCATCGCAGCGGTGATCACTGCCAGGCCGACCGCAGCGAGCACCGGCCGCAGATCGCCGCCCAGCACGGTCGGCGCCAGCGTCCAGGCGATCACGACGCTGGCCAGCCACCCCGCGACGCCGTACGC
>JACDAO010000521.1 GCA_013695405.1 Acidobacteriota bacterium
ACACTGCTGGTCGTCTACATCGTGCTCGGCGTGCTGTACGAGAGCTACCTGCACCCGTTGACGATTCTCTCGACCCTGCCGTCGGCCGGCGTCGGCGCGTTGCTGGCGCTGCTGCTGCTCGAGACCGAGTTCAGCCTGGTGGCGTTGCTCGGCGTGTTCCTCTTGATCGGCGTGGTGATGAAGAACGCCATCCTGATGATCGACGTGGCCTTACAGATGGAACGCGAACGCGGCCTGACGCCGGATGTGGCGATTCGTGAGGCCTGCCTGCTGCGGCTGCGCCCGATCCTGATGACCACGATGTCGGCGCTGCTCGGGGCGTTGCCGCTGATGCTCGGCACCGGCGAAGGTGCCGAGTTGCGGCAGCCGCTCGGTATCGCCATCGTCGGCGGCCTGGCAGTGAGTCAGGTGCTGACGCTGTACACGACGCCGGTGGTGTACTTGTACCTCGAGAACATGCGGGTGGCGGTCAATCGGCGGCGCGGCCACCGGGTGACCGACGAGGTCGTCAGCGACGCGCCGTCGATCCACCACGCCTGAGCGTCAGCCGCGGCGCGCGGCCGTGAGCTGATCGCGCGTCGCCTCGAGCTGCTCACGCAGCACGCGGATGCTGTCGAGCTCCCGACCCGCCGCCCCGTGCTCGATGCCGCAGTGCCCGTGGTAGCCGGCGTCGACCACGATCGCCATCATGCGCGGCAGGTCGATAGGGCCGTTGTTGCCGGCGAAGTCCCACACCGTCGGCTTGACGCTGACGCCCTTGGCGAGGGGCATCATCTCCTTTACGCCCACGTACGAGTCGTAGCTCTCCAGCTTGGCGTCCGGCCTGGCAGGGTCACGCCGCGAGATCGCGAAGTTGCCGAAGTCGGGGAGCGTCCCGGCCCGCTTGTGGTCGGCGCGGCGGATGGTCTCGACCAGCCACTTGCCGTTGCTGCTCATGCCGCCGTGGTTCTCCACGACCACGTTGATGGCATGTTTGTCGCCAAAGACGCTCAGCTTGTGGAGGCCGTCGGCCACCAGCTTCATCTGCTCGTCCGGCGTGCCGCTGCTGTACGCATTGACGCGAATCGAGTGGCAGCCCAGCGTCCTGGCCGCCTCGACCCACTTGTAGTGATTCTCGACTGCGGTCTGCCGCTTGGCGGCATCAGGGTCACCCAGGTTGCCTTCCTGGTCGCACATGATCAGCACCTGGGTGACGCCCTCGCCCGAGGCGCGGGCGTTCATCTCTGCCAGGAAGGCCTTGTCGGTGGCCTTGTCCATGAAGAACTGGTTGACGTACTCGATCGCGTCGATGCCGACGCCTTTGGCGATCCTGGCGAAATCGAGGTGCTGCAGCGCGCCCTTGCGCAGCGGCTGGTTGATCGACCATTCGGCCAGCGAGATCTTGTACAGCGGACCCGCCGGCTGCGCGGCACGTACGCGTGACGCGCGCAGCGAGCCGAACGCCACGCCGGCAGTCGCCGTGGCCGAGGTGAGAAGGAACTGGCGGCGGGATGGAGTGGTCTGCATGAGCATGCCCTGCGTGATGGCGACGAACAGCGACTGGTTCAGGAGTCGAGGCTCAGGAAATCGGCAAGCATCGCGCGCTGAGCTGAGCCGCGCCTCTGGCAGCCGGTGGCGCTATGCCGGTGGGATGTTGTTGTTGTGCCGGAACAGATTGTCGGGGTCGTAGCGCGCCTTGATCGCGGCGAGCCGGTCGTAGTTCGTGCCGTACGCTGACCTGACGCGGGCCACGGCCTCGTCGCCGTCGAGGTGATTGACGTAGACGCCTTCCGAGAAGGGGACGAGCGCATTCCAGAAGGTCCGCGTCCAGGCGACGTGCGCGTCGGAGTCAGCCGGATCAGTCCATTGCGTGAGGATGTCGATGTCCCACTGATCGCGACGCGCCGCAAAGGCCGTTGCGCCAGGGGCGACGCGAGTGGCTGCGCCGTGCATCTGGAAGAACAGCACCGCCGAGAGTGGCGACAACCCCGCGGCACCGTCGACCAGCACGTCGAGCAGCCCGTCGCTGAGCTGCGGAAAGTACCCCGATTTCCAATAGCGTGAGAGCCCGTGCGGCGCGGCGGCGTCGAACAATTGCTGCAACTGCAGATACGGGAGCGGCCCCACCATGTCGGCGATCGGTGCGCCGAATGCGCGCAGCGGCGCGAGCACCGCCTCTCCCGCCGTGGGCTCACCGAACCACGCCACGGCAATCGCCACAGCTCGCGGGCCACCTGGCAGGGTCATCAGCACTGCAAACGCGGTCAGGTCGTCACTCGCCTCTGCGGACAACTGCCGGTAGAACCTCAAGACCTCCGGTGCCTGCTCGACAGGGTACAGCATCATGCCGCCGAGCACGGTCGGCCCGATCGGATGAAGGCGGAACTCGAACGAGGTCACCACCCCGAAGTTGCCACCGCCGCCGCGCAGCGCCCAGAACAAGTCCTCGTGAGTCGATTCGCTGGCATGCAGCACTGACCCATCGCTGGTCACGACCTCGGCAGCGAGCAGGTTGTCGCAGGTCAGGCC
>JACDAO010000529.1 GCA_013695405.1 Acidobacteriota bacterium
GACCTGTCCTTCACCTGGCTGGTCCAGCGTGCCCGTCGCGGCGATCAGGCGGCGCTCGACCTGTTGTTCATGCGTCACATCGGCCCGCTTCAGCGCTGGGCCAGCGGCCGGTTGCCGCGCTGGGCCCGCAGCATGAACGACACGGCCGACCTGGTGCAGGACGCGGTGCTGCAGACACTGCGGCGGCTCGACGACTTCGAGCCGCAGGGCCACGGCGCGCTGCAGGCATACCTGCGCCGGGCCGTCGACAACCGGATCAACGACGAGTTCCGTCGCGTCGGCCGCCGCGGCGTGGCGGCCACGCTGGACGACGGCCAGCAGGATGCGTCGCCGTCGCCGCACGAGGAAGCGGTGGCGCAGCAGACCGAGAGCCGGTACCGTGCCGCGCTGGAGTGCCTCCGTCCGGGCGACCGACGCCTCGTGGTCGCACGGGTCGAACTCGGATACTCGCTCGAACAGCTCGCCCTGTTGACCGGCCGGTCACGTGTCGACAGTGCCCGCGTGGCCCTGCGCCGCGCGTTGTTCCGCCTCGCGACCGAGATGGCGCGCGCGTCGCGCTGCGCCGCCGGCAACACATCCGCCTCTCGTGAGTGACACTGCACGCTCGCGGCACGTACAGTGACGGACGGCACTCGCCGTCCGCTGATGTCCGCGCGCATCGTATTCACAACCTGGGGATCGTATGGCGATCTCAACCCGACCCTCGGTCTGGCCATTGGGCTGCGCGCTCGCGGGCATCGGGTCGTGATCGCGACCAGCGCGCGCTATCGAACCGAGGTGGAGCGCGAGGGTGTCGACTTCCATCCGGTGCGCCCGGACGTCGATCCCGCCGACCGGACGATGATTGCCCGGGTAATGGACCAGCGGCGGGGCACCGAATACATGTTCCGCGAGCTGCTGATGCGCAACCTGCGGGCCTCGTATGACGACCTGAAGGGTGCGCTGCGCGGGGCCGACGTGATTGTCACCCACCCGGCGACGATGGCCGCGCCGCTGCTGGCGCAGGAACTCGCCCTGCCCTGGGTGTCGCTGGTCCTCGCGCCGATCTCGTTCATGTCGGCGCATGACATGCCGGTGCTGCCACCAGCACCCTGGCTGCGACACCTGACCGACCGATCGCCCTGGATCAGTCGCGCTGTGGCCGGGATCGCGCGACGGGCCACGCAGCCGTGGGTGCGGCCGGTGTCCGACCTGCGCAAGGCGCGTGGCCTGCCTCCCGGCGCACATCCGATCTACGAGGGACAGCACTCCCCGCATCTGGTGCTGGCGCTGTTCTCGCGGGTGCTGGCAGTGCCGCAGCCGGACTGGCCCCGGAACGTTCGCGTCGTCGGCGCGGTGCCATACAACGGCCCCGATCCGTCGGCGCTGCGCGATGATCTCGAGGCGTTCCTCGCATCAGGGTCGCCGCCCGTGGTGTTCACGCTCGGGACGTCGGCAGTCGGCGCAGCCGGCACGTTCTACGACGAGAGCCTGGGCGCGGTCGAGCGACTGGGGATGCGAGCGGTGCTGCTGATCGGCGGCCATCCCGAGAATCGCCCGGCACGGCCGCTGCCGGCCGGCGTAATCGCGGTGGAGTTCGCGCGGCACGCGGCGCTGTTCCCGCGCGCCGCCCTGGTGGTGCACCAGGGCGGTGCGGGCACGCTCCACCAGGCGCTGGCCGCGAGCCATCCGATGCTGGTGGTGCCGCATGCGCACGATCAGCCGGACAACGCCCATCGGGTGACGCGGCTCGGGGTGGCACGCACGCTGGCGAAGCAGCACTACCGGGCCGCGCGCGTCGCTGGCGAGATCGCGACACTGCTCGGCGACCCACGCTACCGCGCGAAGGCGGCACAGGTCGCCGCCGTGGTGCGCGGCGAGGACGCGGTGCGCACCGGTTGCGACGCCATCGAGCAGGTGGCGCTGCGCTCCTGAGCGGCGGTGCGTTTGGCCACCGCACGGCGGGCCCGCCGCGATACGGCGCGTGAGCCACGTCCCCGTCGGACAGTTCCCACGGCTACCCGTGGGACGTTGGCGGCATCAGGCATCAGGCATCAGGCATCATCCAGATCGATCGGCTCCGCGTCGGTGAGGGGGCTGTCGGCTTCGGCCTGCTGCCGTTCCTCGGGCGTCAGCGGCCCTCCCTTGACCACCTCGTCATAGGTCACGTTCTGTTCGGGACGGTCCTTGACCTCCGGGGAAGGGGCCTGACCGCCGCGCTGTTCGGGCTTGTCGCTCTGTGAAGGCATGTCCGGACTGATGCAGGAAGCGATCCGGCCATGCACTGACGAAGCGAAGGCGATGGTCAGGAGGACGTCCGGTCGGCGGCGGCCGAGCGTACCCAACCGCTCGGGCCGTCCGGGACTCGTA
The DNA here is from genome assembly GCA_013695405.1 of Acidobacteriota bacterium. GTDB lineage: Bacteria > Acidobacteriota > Vicinamibacteria > Vicinamibacterales > Vicinamibacteraceae > Luteitalea. Next base: position 2,350 of record JACDAO010000529.1, read on the forward strand.
CCAACATGAACCCCTCGTGGTGGCCGAGCACGTCGGCCACGATCGGCACCTCGATCACCGTGACGACCGGCGCGCCATCGGTCGGTCGTTCGCGCACGGTCGCGCCCGGTGCGACCCGCTCTCGACGGAGCGCCGCAGCCGCCGGCGTCACCGCCGTGGCCGCGACGTATCCGGTCCGGTCATCCGGCAACACCACCCGAAACGACGAGCCTGCCGCGCCGACGACGCGCGCCACCGAGCCA
>JACDAO010000534.1 GCA_013695405.1 Acidobacteriota bacterium
GGCGACAGCTGGTGACGGTAACGTTGACGGTACCTCGCCTGGCTGCGGCGGTGACAAGGATAATTTTATTGGCTTATCGCAACTTTTTTGACCCCCGCCTTCGGCAAACTCAGCATTAGGAAACCACGTACACGGGCGTGTCGGCGCCACCGCGATGACACGTGTGTCGAGCGCTCTTCACTGCACCCACCCGGTTTTCGGTCCACCGGCGACCCGCACCGTGCCGTGTCGGACCTGTCTGCTCGGCGCTGCCGGGACCAGGCCCTCGCCCGCCATTCCTGCGATAATCCTCCGCGTTCGTCGAAGGTCAAGTCGGGCCGACCGCCTGCCCTATACTCTCCGCGTGGTGACCTCGTCGACATCGTGACCTACGGCGCCGGTGCCCGCTGCACGCGATCATCTGGGCCGCCTGCTCGAACGATCCCGGCTTCGGTCCCCTCCTGCTGCTCGAGCAGATGCGGCGCAACTCACGAGTGGACGACACAGAACTGCGCGAGAGGAACCGTTCATCACGCACCTGCGCTCGCGGAGTGCGTGAGTCATCGTAGCGACTCGGTCCCCCTTGCCTCGAGGAGCTGCCATGGACCCCGTGGACCTGCTGGCGTTCGGCGCACACCCCGACGACATCGAGATCGGCCTCGGCGGGACCGTGGCGCGCCATGTCGGCCTCGGCTTCAAGGTTGGGCTCTGCGATCTGACGGCTGGCGAGATGGGCACCAACGGGACCGTCGAGCAGCGCCTCGCCGAGGCCGAGGACGCGCGGGCCGTCCTCGGCGCCTCGTGGCGCGTGAACCTGCGCCTGCCCGACCGCGCCCTCGGCCATGCCGACCATGTGCGCGCCGTCGCGACCCACATCAGGTACGCCCGGCCTCGCGCGGTCGCCATTCCGTACGGAACCGATCGCCACCCGGATCATGTCGCCGCACACACGTTGCTGATCGACGCCGTCTTCAACGCGGGCCTGCGCCGCTACGAGGCCGACGCCGAGGCGTGGCGGCCCGACTGGATCTGCGCGTACTTCATCAACGACTCGGTGCCACCGTCCTTCGTCGTGGATGTGTCGGCGTACTACGAGACCAAGCGCCGTGCGCTGGCCTGCTACCCAAGCCAGTTCCAGCCGACCGCCGCCGGCGCCGCGCCGACACGGCTCACCGCGCCGACCTTCCGCCAACTGATCGAGAGCAGGGATGCCCAGTTCGGCGCCGTGGCCGGCGTCGCCTTCGCCGAGGGAATCGTCGTGCGCGATCCCCCGCTCCGGGCGCACCTGTTCCGGGACGAAGACGCGGTCGTCCCGGCGCAACAGCCATGAGGATCGGCATCGTCTGCTACGCCTCGGTGGGCGGCAGCGGCATCGTGGCAACCGAGCTGGGCAAGGCACTCGCCGACCGCGGGCACCAGGTGCACGTCATCAGCGCGGATGTGCCGTTCCGCCTGGGCAAGTTCCACCCCGGACTCTTCTTCCATCCGGTGCACACGCCGAGCTACCCGCTATTCCGCGAGCCGCAGTACGTCCTGTCGCTGGCCAACAAGGTCGTCCACGTCGCGCGCGACTTCGACCTCGATCTGATCCACGCGCACTATGCGATCCCGCACGCCACGGCGGCCCTGCTGGCCCAGCAGGTGCTCGCGTCGACCGCAGGTGCCAGGGCGCCCCGCGTGATCACCACCCTGCACGGCACCGACATCACGCTGGTCGGCAGCGACCCGTCCTTCTCGGAGATCGTGGCGCACTCGATCGAGCAGTCCGATGGCGTCACGGCCGTGTCAGACAGCTTGCGACTCGCCACGCACGCGCAACTGCACGTGCGCCGCGAGATCGTGACGATCCCCAACTGTCTCGACTGCACCGTGTACCACCGCGTTGCCCCGACCGGACTGCGAGAGCGCTTGCCCCGGATCCCGAGACGAGGCTCGTGATTCACATGTCGAACTTCCGCCCGGTCAAGCGCATCGACGCCGTGCTGGAGGTGTTCGCGCGGATCAACCGACGCATTCCGGCGCGGTTGCTGCTCGTGGGCGACGGACCGGAGATGAGCACGGCTCAGCGACTTGGGAAGACGCTTGGCGTGACCGATCGGATGGATGTGCTCGGCGAGCAGGAGGCCATCATCCCGCTGCTCTCCGTGTCGGACCTGTTTCTGCTGCCCTCCGCGCAGGAGAGTTTCGGCCTGGCCGCGCTGGAGGCCATGGCGTGCGAGGTGCCGGTCGTGGCCTCAGCGGTCGGCGGCCTGCCGGAGGTCATTTCTCACGGCACCAGCGGCTTCCTGCATCCGCCCGAGGACCTCGACGGAATGACGGAGAGCGCCGTCGCGCTGCTGACCGACGAGGTGCGGCACCGCCGCACGACCGCGGCCGCGCGGGAGCGTGTCCGCACGCTGTTCTGCACGGCCCGGGTGGTGCCGATGTACGAGGCGTACTACCGCCAGGTGATCGGGTAGCGTTGATGCTTGCGGGCGCCCATGCAGCCTCGACGCGCCATGGCTCACGGGACCTGCGTGTCGCCCTCGAGGGACATGCTCTCGTCGTGGTCGAACAGCAGGGCGGCAATTGCGTCGGTGCGCCGTCGAGACGGCGCGGCGGCGACCTTCTCGGCTGGTTGTCCATCGAGCTTGCCGGCAGGTCGCGACTCGACAATGTGCGTCTGCAACTGCGCCCAGAGCCTGGGCCGGTCCACGCCTGTCGGCCGCTCACGATGCACGTCGGCGGCCACGGCGACGATGGCGCGCGGGTCGAATACTTCGGTGGAGAGCAGTTGTGTGCCCCTCTTGACCGTTCGCGCGTAAATCGTGGCGCGCTGCGCGTCAAGGCGCCTGAATCCGAGCTCGCGCGGCAGGCCGGCCGCAGCGTAGACGGCCTGTACGACCTGCGGGATGTCCTTTTCGAAGGTGCCCATCGCGTGTGCCGGGTACGCCGCCTTCCAGTACGCCTCTACGCGGTCCGCCTCGTCAGCCTGGCCAAGCGTGCGGAGCGCATGCACGTTCATCAGCATTCGCAGCGACGCCGGCGGATACGCGCCCCAGGCGCCGCCGGACGGACGCACGAGCGTGCTGACTGTCTCGGGTGAGTCCGGCACGGCGTCGGCGAGCCACCAGACGAACGACGGTCCCGCGACGTAACACGCGAACACATCGGCGAACACTTCGCGTTGCCAGTGTGTGCTCCAGCCCTCGGAGATACCGGACGATGTGGTGGCTGCGGCGATCGCCGCGGACACCGTGGCGTCGAGGCCGAAATCGGTCTCGACGACGTGCCCGGTCTCGTGCGCCAGGGCCGACACTCCCGGCAGCAGCGCGGCCGTCTGCCACGGCGTGCCGATGACTGCGATCGGCATCGCGTCGAGGACCTGCGAGAACGCCTCCGTGCGGCCCACGGTGCTCGCCAGCCCCTGAGGCGAGAACTGGCGTCCGCGCGACAGGCCCATGGCGACTGCTGGACGTCGAAGGTCACCATCGGCGGCTCGCGGAGGGCGATGTCGCCAGCGCTCGCGTCCACGCGATCCACCGCGTCGCGAGCCGGGCGCGTCGGGGGGCGAGTGGGCAGTGCGGCGCGCCGTGCGGCGAGCACCGGCGCATAGCACGCCCAGACGTACGCGTCGGCGGCCCGCAGGTACCCGCCGAGTTGCGGGTCGGCGCGCATCACCAGCTTCTCGCGGAAGTAGTTCCATACGGCGTGCACCGCGCCGCAGTCGCGCTGCGCCTTGCGGATCGCCACGAAGTCGCCGTTGCCGTTCCACGTCGCCTTGACGCGATCGTTGAGGGCCAGCATCTGCGCCGAGAGCGCGGCGACCTGCGAGTGGTGTTTCTCGTAGCTGGGCGTCGTGGTCAACGTGCGCCAGTGCTCGAGTTCCCTCGGCAGCGTCTCGAACTGCTCCTCGAGGTCCTGCGTGCGACGGGCGAGAAGGTCAGCCATCGCGTTGCCGGCTCGCGGCCGGGAACAGGGGCAGGTAGGGGTGAGCCGTGAAAAAGGCGTCGAGCGCCGGCGCTCCTGACTTGGTCGCCGTGGCGGCGGCCCCATCGAGCAGCTCGAGCCGTGGCGTGCCCGAGACGGAGAGGGCCGCGACGACCGTGCGGTGCAACGCCTCGAGCGAGCGTTCCGCTCGGAGGCCGGTCGCCAGGACGCACGCGACCATGCCGCTGTCGATCAATCCCTGGGCGAAGTAGTTGCGCAGGAGCAACTGGTGCAGCAGGTCCGAATGCGTGGCGGGCAGGGGGACGTCGAGCACGACCACGGGCTTGTCGGCGGCACGCCGGCGCGAGAGCTCGTGCGCGAGGGTGGAGGCCGTCCACTCGAGACCGGCGAGCGCGGGCTCGTTGAGGCTGGGGATCTCCGTGAAGGACGAGCCGACGTAGACGACCTGCACCAGCTGCGTGGAGCCCGCCCGGTCGTTCTCGCCGAAACGCCGCTCGAAGTGGGCACGCAGTCCGATGTACGCGTTGATCGCCGGCGACTCACGATCGAGGGGCGAGGCCGGGAGCACGAGGAGTGGCGGGACAGGTGTCACCGGCCCCGAGCGCGGTGTCGTCGCGGCGAGTCGCGCCTGCGCCTCGACGTCGTCCTCGACCCAGGCGGACGGCAGCCGGAACGGCGCGCGTGGCCCGCCGAAGGCCAGTTCCCAGGGCGCACAACTCAGTGACGACAGGCGGATCGCGAGCGCCACACGCGACGACTCCGGCGAGATGCCCGTGGCGTCGACCACGTGACACAGATCCTGGCGGAGCTCGTCGATCGACATGCCGGCGAGCCGTCGGGGGATGCCGCGGGCACGGACGAGGGCCTCGATCGTCGGGTTCTCCGCGCTGATCACCTGCTCGCGTGCAGGGATGTCGGTACGCGTCGCCAGCCGCCCGTGCCGTTCCCGCACCTCCAGCACGGTGAACGGCCCGCCGCCGAGCCTCGTCCCGGAGGGGCGCGCGGTCCGTTGTGACGTCGTTGCGGCCAGGGGCTCGAGGGACTCCTCGCTGGCGGCACTGCGTCCCGGGGCTGTTCGCTCGAGGGCCTCGGCGTCCAGGTGGAACTCGGTCTCGAGCGGCATGCGCGCGAACTCCGCGCGTGCGACGTCCAGGCAGATGCGCACCACGTCCTCGCGTCCGGCGGCACGCGCGCGCTGAGCGTTCTCGACGAGCACCGCTGCCACGCGGAACGGCGTGTGCCGCCAGAAGTCCACCCAGAGTTCCGGCGGATCGGGCACCGGCGGCGGCAGCGCGACCCGCGCACCACTCTCGCGTGCCCAGTCGCGCACGCGTTCTTCCGCGCGCCGCCGCTCGCGGTACGTGGCGGCGTTCCAGGCCTCGCGATTCGCAGTCGCGGTCATCACCGGTACCTCGGCGAGCACCCGAAACGCGTCCTCGAAGCGGCCGAGCCACCCGAGGAACTCCCCGTAGCGCACGGCGTACCACGCGGCTTCGATGTCGCCGTCAGGCTCGTGCCGGAAGGTGGCGGCCATTTCCTCGGCGAGTGCCGCCGGCAGTTCCGGCGGTCGTCCACGCAGCACCGGCGGCTGGAGGGCGGCGACGCGAGTGCACGTCGACAGCAGCCGCGCCTGCTCCAGCAACTGCGTCCAGTTCCGCTCCGGGAACGGCGTGACGACCTGTGAGAGCGCGAAGATCAGCCGTATCCGGGCCGCGGGCGATTCGCCCTCCATCTCCCGGAACGCGCGCAGCTGCCAGCGTTCCGCGGCAGGCGGGCCGAACGCGATCTGCCAGACGTCCACTTCGGCCGGGGGGACTGCTTGGCCGAGTACCGGCCAGAGCTCTGCACCGCGCCCTCGACATGCGACAGCCGCTGCAGCAGCGACTGCACCCCGCCCGGCGTCGACGTTCGCGTGGTCCGCAGACGCCAGTGGTAGAAGCTGGCCTGCCCGACCGCGACGTCCGCCAGGTGCCGGCTGTCGCCGTGCTGCCTCGCGGCGCGCTCGGCCTGTTCCCAGGCGTCGGTCGCTTCCCGCACGCGCATCCGCTGCGATAGCGCCTCGGCGCGCAGGCACCACAACTCGGCCAGCCGCGGTCCCGCCAGTTGATCGTCCACGGCAAGCAACGCGATGGCCTCGCCAGGGTTGCCTTTGGCGAGTTCGATGCGTGCCAGATGCAGGCGCAGCTCGGGTGAGCGAATCAGGCCGTCTCGTTCGAGGACCTGTTCGGCACGCCGGAGGCGGCCCAGTGAAAGGTGCAGTGCGGACGCGCGGCAGACCTGCTCGGTGGCCGTTGCGCGATCGCCGCGTTGCGCCCAGTCGTCGGCGGCTGCAATGAGATGCGCGATCGACGCATCGGGATCGCTCGTCTCGAGGCTGCGAGCCAGGCGTTGCCGCACCACCGCGGGGGGCACCACGGGATCGCCCTGTTGCAGCGCCAACTCCAGTGCGCGCCCGAGGACGTCCGCCACGAGTGCCGACCCCCGGTCCGCGACGTCGGCGATCAGCACCGCGAGCCGCAGCCGGTCGTCGGGATCCTCGAGGGTCAGGACCGCGCGCAGGAGCAGGGACAGGTTGGTGCCGCCGGCCAGCCGTCGCCACTCCAACGCGAACCCCGGGAGTTCGCTGGCCGCCTCCTGGTCCTCGAACGCGAACTGCAGCGCGCGCACGGCCTCCGGGTGTGCGTAGGAGTAGTCGTGCTGCGCACCGAGAGCCTCCGCGAGGCGATACCGCACGTAGGCCTGCTCGCGCGGCGTGAAACCGTCGAAGTCGGAGCCGCGAAGCGCCTGGCACACCACCGCACGGAGGTCATGGGCGTGCCTGAGCAGTGGTCCGTCCAGCAAGGCCGCCAGGTACGGCATCAGGTGTACCGGTGCCCGTCCTGGAATGCTACGCAGCTGCAGTTCGTGGTAGAGCCATTCGACCGATGCGGTGGTCGACGCGCCCGGCTGCGCCGCGCGCGCCCGGAACCAGTCGCGCGACCGTTCGTGCAGTTGCGCGAACACGCGCTGCGACCGCAGCAGGCGGCGCATCGGCTGGCGGATGTCCGAGCGGAACACGACCTCGTCTGGGTTCTCGCCAGGACTCATCCAGCTGCGCTCAGCGCTGTACGGGAGAACGTGGTCCTTCCAGAGCGCCTGCGCGTCGAAGACGAAGCCCGGCTGAGGCTTCCACACGTCCTGCTCGATCGCCGATCGCGGCTGGTCTCGCCCCTCGGTTGCCGCACGTCCGCAGAGGGCATCGACCAGCGGCTCGCGCATCACGTCGCGAAGGTAGTGGCTGGTGAGCGTCCGTGGCACGACGCCGTAGCGGACGATCCAGCGCAGCGGCTCGTACGGGATGCGCCTGACCACCCGCTCGATGAGCATGGCGGTGCTCACGTCCTCCGACGCCAGCACCGTCTCGGCGTCGAGACTCTGCGCGGCGTTGGCCCACTCGGCAAACAGCGACAGGTTGAACGGAATGCCCTCAGACTTGACGACAATTGCATCCAGCAGCGCCTCGTGTTCGGCGTCTTTCCGGTCGACCAGGTGTGCAAGGAAAGCACGGGCTTCCGTATCGCCGAGGCCCTGCAGCGCGTGGGATTCGTACTGGCCCGCGAACTCCCGCGCGAACTCCGGCACGTGGTCCTCGCCCAGGGCATGCCGACCGGAGATGACCAGGCGGAACTGGACCAGCGGCTGGCCCCGATCGTGGGCAACCTTGTGCGCCTGTCGCCGCAGCGTGGCCAGGAGTCGCAGCGTCTCGAGCAGCTGCTGGCCGTGGTGCAACGAGGCGTCTTCCAGCGTATCGAGCACCAGCACCACCGGGCGATCGGTCGGCATGGACGCGATGCAGTCCGGAAGCCGATCGGTCCAGTACGACAGCAGCACGGGCGTTTGCGACAGCCGCAGCGTCCGCTCCTCGAGCGTCCGCGGCGGCACGGCGCCGGCCAGGAAGCCGCAACGCATCGGGTTGCTGAGGCCGGCTCGGTAGTGGGCGCGCGCGCCGACCTCCACCGACGGGGACGAGAGCCCACGCGCGGACGCGTCGCTCCGCGTGCGGAACAGCAACGATCCCAGTGGCTGGAAGCTGGTAGTCAGGAACGCGCCGAACACCGGCTGCTCCAGCTGCTCGTTCCATTGGGCCGCCATGGCGAGCCCGAGGAGCGCGGGATGCTGCAGCACGGTCGCCACGTCGAGGTAGTCGAAGTCCACCCACGCACACGGCCGGTGCTGGTGGCCGATGGTCCACTCGTGGGAAATGAGCCGCCGCAGCAGCGTCGTCTTGCCCATCCCGCCGGTGGCGTGCAGATGGAAGATCCATCGCTCCTCGTTCGGACCGTTCACGAAGCGGCGGAGATCGTCCTCGATCGGGCGCGGGTAGTACTCGGTGGTCTGGTAGAACTCCGCAAGGTACAGGTTACGCGACTGGCTGCGGCTGCGGAGCTCGTTCAGCAGGGCCGTCGACTCGGTATCACCGAACAGCCGGATCACCGGGGCCACGAGCTGCACGAGGGCACTGCACTCGGGAATCTGGTGCGCGTCGTCGGCCGCCTGGAAAGCCTCGCGCAGCGCGGCCCGCGCCCGGCTCTGGTCGTCCAGGAACGCGAGCTGCAGCCGATCGAGGCGCTCGACCGGGTCATTCGGATCCAGCAAGGGCAGCAGCGCGCGGGCACGCGCCGCGCAGCCGTCGCGGTCGCTGGCCCAGTGCGTCAGCCGCTGCACGCGCGTGGCGGCGGCGACAGTGTACCGATCCGTATACCCGTTGAGCCGCGTGACCTCTCCGCTGGCGACCAGTTGCTCGAGCGTCGGCGCGGGGTCGAGCCCGTCCACGGCCCACTCGTACACGCCGGGAGTGAACGTCCGCGACAGCGACAGACGGCCCAAAACGGCATCGAGCGAGGGCAGCGGTTCCGGGATCAGCGCCTGCAGGCTCGCGCGCACGTCGTCCGGGAGATCCGCGCTCTGCAACAGTGCCCGCAGGTCGGACATGCTTAGATGGCCCCCGCCGCTGGAATCTTCTTGACCGCGTCCTGGAACGCGTTGAGCTCGGAGGGGAGCCACGAGTCCTGCTGCACCATGAGCGTGAATGCCATCCGCAGGTGCGTCACCATCGGGTGGTCACGGAAGTCCGTGAACTCGTCGAAACAGCTGTCGAGCTCCGTCTTCCTGATTCCCGCGACTCTGACGCGCCGGAACCCTTCGCCGGGTAGCCGCCTGGACTCGTCGGGCACGGCGGCGCTGACGCGCTGGAGTGCGAACTCGTCGAAGTCGGCTGGCTGCCCGGTCTCGACGCCGCTGTGCTGACGGACCACGAGCAGTGCGTGCAGGCCGCTGACCTCGGGATCCTCGGGCTCGACCGAGGCGATTGGCAGCAGCAGCTTCTCGAGGAGATGCTCCCGGAAGTCCTCGCTCGTCACCCAGTTCTGCCCGAGCGATCGGAAGCGCCCCAGGATCAGCAGCACCGGCCGATTCCTCCTGGCCTCCTGCAAGCCCGCCTTGAACGTCCGGACGACCTCCTCGATGTTGCGCGCCGTGCGTTCGGCGCGCGCCGCCTTCACTGCCTCGTCGAACGCCACGAACGGTGCCGCCGGCAGGGGCGCGCACATCGGCGACGCGGCATACGACGGCAGCCCGCGCCACTCCTGGAGCACGTCGATCGATGATCGGGCCTGCGGGCCGACCAGCGTGGCGTGGCGCACCACGAAGTCGTTGTCGAGGAAGTCGCGCACGCTGCGTTTCATCAGCCAGTCCTTGCCGACGCCAGAGATGTCGCTCTCCACGATCACGCCCCGGAGGGCGGGCGCGCCCTCCTCGGCCGGCCTCAGCGCACCCAGCAGCGTCCGCCTGTCCGAGGTGCGGTTCACGAACCGGCCCGGACGTGCGTACACCTCGCGTGCGATCTCGCACTGCGTGATCGCCGCGTTGGCTCGCGTGAAGCGCAGCACCTGTTCGACTGGCACGCGCACGGTCAACACCGGCAGCGCCCAGTGCCGCCGCCTGTTGCCGGCGTACTGAGGGAACGTGGACAGCAGGTGGCGCGCGCGCACCATCGCGCGGTGCAGGGGCAGTCCCGAGGCCAGCGCCTCGTAGAAGCGTTCCGCAAACCGACGGGCGTACGTGATATCCAGCGCCGCCTGCGCGCCGATCACGGCCGGCACGCCGGCGTCCAGAAGCGCCTCGAGCACGGGCGTGGCCTGCTCGCCGCCCTGCGCGGAGTGGCAGGCGTTCAACACGACCAGCCGTGGCCGCCAGTTGTTCAGAAAAAACTGGCGTATCTGCGTGATCGACCATTCCCACGGCACCGGCGCCCCGGCCCCCCGGGGCGCGCGTGTGCTCCTGAACTGGAGCGCAAACTCTGGCTGCTGCGCGGCGGTGTCGATCTCGCCATGACCGATGAAGTGCAGGATGTGCGGCCTGGCCTCGGCGAGGCGCTGTTCCAATTCGTCGATGTCGGCAGGCACCTCGCACCGCTCCACGAGCGCACTGACGCCCGCCTGATGGAACGCCTTCCGAATCAGCCGCAGCTCGGCTGAAGCGAGCGCGGAACCGTCAGTCGCGTCGAGGTGCTCCTGGCCGGGAACCAGCAGCACGCGGACCGTACGTTCCGACCAGGTCCAACCACACGAGGGGTGTGGCCCGAGTCTGGCGACAGGCGTCCGATCGAGCATGAACGCCGCGTCCGCGCCCGTGCCGTTGCGCCACGCGAGCAGTTCCCACGGCCACTCGTCGAGCCACGGCGGCAGATCGAGGTAGAGGCACGGCCGCGCGGCCGTCTCCGGCAGCGCACGGGCCGCCGCGCGCCAGGCGTCGAGTTCGGGCATGATGCCCGTCGCGTCCAGCACGTCGTACAGGCGCACGCCGATGTCGCCGAAGATCTGGTCGGCCAGATCTTCGGTGCGGATCTTGTCGAGGACGGTGTCCCGGTCGAGGGCGCCGGAGGCAGAATCCGCCTCGAGCGCCTGCTGCGTGAACGCGCGGCGACCGACGGCGCGGCGCGCCGTGCCCGGGCACCCGGGGAAGCCATCCCACAGTTCCGCCGTCCAGGCCCGCGCGGGATCCGGCGACGACTCCGTGAGCTTCAACACCAAGTCCTGCATGCCGTCCTCTCCGGTGGCGTGCGGGTCCGATCGGAGCACCCGCGGACGGTGTGCCCCGGTGGGACGCCGCGCGTCAGCTGGCCATCGCGGCGGTCCTCAGTCGCGTGGCCGGGTCGCCGAGGATCACGTAGTTGCGCGCGTCGTTGCGCGCGACGTAGCGGTTGGCGAGTTGCGCGTTCGACACGAGCTGCGCGCTGATCGACTCGCGCAGGTTCTGCGATTCCTGCAGTTCGGCCGACAGCACGGCCCATCGCATGTTGAAGCCGTCGGTCGCCTGGCCGATCCGCTGTCCCTGGAGGATGCGCACCATCACGTCGCGCATCTCCTGGACCTGCGGCACGCTGCGGCTGTTCTGGAACGAGTACGCCCATGCACGGTCGACGTGCGCGAGCGACGCGAGCGCGCCCTTCGTGAGCAGCCGCTGTGGCAGGCGCGCCACGATCGGTTCGGGCACGAGCTGACGCGGCGGCTGGGCCGACGTCAGCCCGAAGTTGTCCTCGGTCGGACAGCCGCCTCCGTAGCAGGCGAAGAAGAAGTGGATCAGCCCGTGCAGCGCCCCGCCGTCGGGCAGGTCGGCCGCGGTCACCAGGTGCTCGGCCGTTGTGGCACCGAAGCCCGGCCAGTCCTGACACAGGATCGCGCCCTGCTTCTCGCGCTGGAGCGAGTCGGTCATCCGGAACTTCACGCCATGCGAGCCGGTGAACAGGAAGGCAGGGGGACCGCCCGCTTCCTCCCCGGCGAGCAGTGACAGCAGGCGCGCCTTGGTTGCGTCACCCGCCAGCAGCGGCGTGAGCTGGAACCCCTTGAAGTTGGCGAGCGGGCGGACCAGCTCAGTACCGGTCACGAGCGGCCGCGTCACCTGATCGTGCAGCAGCCCGGTGGCACGATCGCCGTCATTCTTCACCGAGAAGATCGCCGCGTGCTTGCGATGAGGCAGCGTCGTCGCCTGCTCGTAGGCGATCACGTGCTCGGCGTAGGTTCGGTACTCGCCGGGCGTGTCGAAATGCAGCCGGCCGACGTTCCAGTAAAGGTCCAGCAGGTACTGGAACTCGAAGGGGATCTCGGAGGGCGACCCCACGAGCAGCACATAGAGCGGCACGCCGTGCTCGGGGTCGACAATCGAGAAGCCCGCGCCCTGGCGCTCGATCCACTGACGCGCGGTCTCGCCGGGAAGCACCCCGGATGTGCCATCGAACACCTTGAAGAGCCGGCGCGCCTCGGCCTGCCGATGCTCGAACAGCGGCGCCAGCGCCTTCGGGATCGCAGGGTCGATGTTCTTCGGGAACACGACGCACCACCCTGCCTCCTCGAGGTTGTTGGGATCGATGTCGGCAATCGCCAGGTGCTCGGCCGCGCCGCGTTCGCCTCGCTCACGTACCTCGGGGCCGTCCGCGTCGGTCGAGATGCGGGCCACGTCATCGTCGGTCAGCCCCGGCAGCAACTCGCCGGTTTCGGCCTCGATGCCGAAGGGAATCGGGAACTCCTCGGGAGCGAGCGGCTGGGTGATCGGTTGGGCGTCCGGCATCGTCATGAAGGCCTCTTCGTCAGGGATGGATGCTGGTCGTCGTCAGACGAGCGCTGCCTGCCACAAAGCGTGGGCGACTTCGGGCCCGTCGATGTCCGAGTGGGCACCCGACAGGCCGCCGCCGTCCTTGATGAACTTCGACGATTCGAGGTTGTACACCTTGCCGGGCTCGAAGCGATAGCGTTCGCTGGTGTCACCCATGGCGCGAGGGATGGCTGCTTCGAGGCCGCAGATGCCGAACCGGCCGATGGCTCCGTACTTCGGCAGCTCGTCCGCGAATGACGCGTCGGAGAGCGAGAGCGCGGACGCCCAGGGGTACAGCCTGCCGACCGCGCGGTCGTGGATCGATTGCGACACGATCAGAGGTCCGCGAATCGCCCCGCGCTTGACCCACGCATGAAAGTAGCCCGGGCGGTCCTCACCGTTCACGCTCGCGCCGAAGGCCCAGAGCGACACGGCGCCCTGCAGCAGCGCCACCGAATCGACCTGCCGCGGCAGCTGTCCCGCGGCGCCCCGCCCCCCGAGCATCGATGCGACGACGATGGTGCCGAAGCTGTGGCCCATCAGGTGCACGCGTGCGTTGGCGGCAGCCTTCATGAGGCCTGCCGCGAAGTCGTGCATGCCCGACTCGCCGATCGTGCGCGCGCGCTTCTTCATGGTCCAGTACGAGAGCTGGCGCAGCGGTCCGAGAATGCCGCCGAGCAGTCCACCGCCCGCGAAATCGCTGCCTTCGGCCGCGTTGCCACGCGCGAACGCAAGGTCTGGATCGAATGGCGCGCCCTCGGCGTCGGGTGGCCCCGTCGGCCCGTCCGACGTGTACCCCGCCAGTGCGGCGAGCTCGGCATACGCCTGCCGCGCGTCCTCCGGCAGTTCGGGGGCTGCGGCGTTCTGCCGATGTTGGCGGAGAATCCGGTCGATGAGCGGCTCCGCCTCGGGCCCGAGGTCGAGGCGATCCAGGTAGGTCGCCTTGATCTGGTCGGGCGACTGCGCGGTGCCCTCGTCCACGTCGAAGTCTCTCGCGTCATCGGCCGAGAGCTCCTCGTTGCCGAAGGGGAGGCTTGGCCAGTGCAGCCCGACCCAGAGCGGGCGGAACGGCAAGGGCACCGCGGTGCGGTCTTCGGTGAGGGCCAGCATGGCGCCGATCCAGTGGTTGTACTGATCGCGCGACGAGTCGATGTCGCCCTTCCAGCCGTGGCAGAAGATGAAGACGTGTGTCGGCTGATCCTGAGCGGCCCGCGCGAGCACCTGTTCGGAGAGGCGACCGTTCACGCCGTCGGGGTCGTCGGCGCGCTCGCGGCCGTCCTTGTCGAAGCACAGGTGGGCATATCGCTCGGTGGTGCCAGGGATGGTCTCGAAGGGCATTGTGTGCTCCTCAGCGTGGGGGCGATGCGGATTCCGCGGTGTCGGCGAGGTCGCCGTCGAACCCGCCGGTGAGCCGCCAGTAGATGTCCTCGGTCACCTCGTAACTCAACTGGTCAAGCTGGCTGGTGTGCCGGTCCGGCCCCCCGTCGCGCCACGCGCGGGCGTGCCGAAGCGCCTCGATTGATTCGTCCGTGCCGATGAGCCGCAGGCTCTGGAGCGCGTAGTTCTGCAGCGCGTAGCGCGACTCGAGACGCCGCGGTACCGCGATGCGGCCGTCGCGCTCGACGTCCTCGAAAGCGCCGCGCGCGAGGTGCTCGCAGAGCACGCGGTACTCGCCGGCACCGAGCTGTGCAAGCGACCGGAGGGCCATGCCGCGCGGGCGCCCTTCGTTGGTCTGCAGGCACGCCTGGAGGAATCGCCACTCCTCGCTCTGCGGTGTCGCGACGCGCAACCGGCCGATCATGTACGCCGCGTTTGCGTGAAGCAACGGCACCTCCCGCATCCGCGCCACCGCCGTGCTGGTGACGGCGACGGGATCGAACAGCAGCAGCGAGTCGGTGATGGACCAGCGCGTGTCGTCGGCCGCCCTCGCATCGAGGAGGCGCTCGACGAGGAAGGCGAGGTTGTCGGTGCCGCCGAGCGACCCGAGTGCGAAGGCGGCGATGGCGCGGACACCGGGCACGTCGGTCGCGTCGTAGAACTGCCGCAGCGCCTCGACGTCGCGCGTCCGCCATATCTCCATGAGCGCCGTCAGGGCCTTCCATCGGGGCGCGTCCTGCTCGCGCGCGGCACGGGCGTGCAGGTATTCTTCGCCCTCCGCCTGCATGGTGAGCAGCACCTGCAGGGCGGCGTGGCGAAGCCCGGAGAGCTCGAACTCGGCGTCACCGCGTGCGTTCGGGCGCACGCGCTCCACAGCGAGCGACAGGAGGTGCGGAACGCTCGACGGATGCTTGAGGAGGGCAAGGCATTCGGTGGCGCGGATGCGCACGGCGGCACTCGATTCCTTCATGGGTGTCGAGCGCCAGACCAGGCTGTCGAGCACCTGCGTGACCGTCAGGTCGTCCACGGCACGCCGCGCCAGCTTTGCTTCGGAGATGCAGCGGGCGGCCAGGAACGTCTGCTCGCCCTGACTCATGCTGCTGCCTGCGAGGATCAGGCGGATCAGCCGATCGGGTTCGTCCATCATTCCCGCGAGCAGGACCAGCGTGTCTTCCCAGAGGAGCACACGGCTGCGACGGCCCAGCGTCGCGGTGATGTCGTCGAGATGGTGCGGGAAGGCGGGGCCGGTCACGAGGAGGTACCGGGCGCACCAGTAGGACTGGAAGCCCGGGTAGGAGAAGCGCACGCCGTCCTCGTGGCTCGGCGCGAGCACGCGCGTGGCGAGGGCCTGGGTCTTGAAGTCCTCGAGCGGCAGCTCGCGGCGGCCGCGGACCTGGTCGAGGAGCTCGTACAGCCGTTGCCCGTCGAGCCGCGTCGACTGGCGCTGCTGCAGCGTCCAGGCGATGCGTCCCAGCAGGTCGCCGACCAGCCGGCGCGACATCCCAGACAGGTTGGCGCCCGCGAGGTTGCCGTCTACGACCCGCGCGATCACGCCGGATCGCGACAGCGTGCCGCGCGGAGACTGCCTCAGCAGGTGCGCGAGCAGCCACGGCACGCCCGCCAGGTCGAACAGGTTCGCGTCCTGGATCGATCGGAGCAGCGCGGAGTGGTCCTGTTCCAGGCTCGTCAGGTATTGCGCCACGGTCGCTGGCGAGAGCAGCTGCACGAGCAGGACGGGTACCTGCTCGCGCTTGCCATCGGCAAGCGCATCGGGCACCTCGCGTACCGCCTGCTCGTCGAGCGTCATCACCACCCGCGCGCGCGGGTTGGCCAGTGTCCATCGCCGGAGCGCGTCGAATGCGCGCGTGCGCTGCAGCGTGTCCGACTCCTGGTCGCCGTCCACGAAGAGCAGGCAGCCCTGCTGCAGGCGCGCGCGCAAGTCCTCGGCCTCGATCTCGATGTCGAGGTTGTGACAGGTC
>JACDAO010000544.1 GCA_013695405.1 Acidobacteriota bacterium
AATCGCCCCGTCGACGACTGGGGCAAGCTCCTCGGCGACACCGCGGCCGTCACGGCGCTGCTCGATCGGCTGCACCACGCCCACGTGCTCAGGTGCGGGCCCCGCAGCTGGCGCACTCAGGTGCACCGACTTGCGCCCGGAGCCGCTGCTGCAGTAGAACTCAGACGTCTCGACGCCCGCCAGAAATGGCCGGTTTGGCCTGTCGACGAAATGGCGGGTTTTGACCGGTCCACCGAGGCTTGCAGCGGACGGCGCCGATGTCTTCAAGAGCGCCGCCGCTGAAGCGCATGACGTCAGACCGCTCAACAGGAGGTTGATATGTCGCTTCAGGGAAAACGCGCCCTCATCACCGGAAGCTCGCGCGGGATCGGTAGAGGGATTGCGCTGAAGCTGGCGGAAAATGGCGTCAAGGTCGCCGTCCACTACTACCAGAATGAGAAGGCAGCCAACGACACGCTCGCGGCGATCCGCAAACGCGGCTCGAACGGTATGGTCGTCCAGGCCGACGTGTCACGCCAGGACGAAATCACCGCCATGCTCGGCAAGGTGAAGACCGAATTCGGGAAGCTCGATATCTTCGTCAGCAACGCGCGCCCCGAGGTTCCCGCTTTCTTTCAAGCGCCGATGGACATCACCCTGGAGCAGTGGGACGCGGCGTTTGATTCGCAGGCGAAGGCGTTTCTCGTGGCTGTGCGTGAGGCGGTGGCGTTCATGGATGATGGAAGCAGAATCCTCGCGATCACCTACGCGCAGGGAAGTCGTACGGGCGGGCTGCAGCCGTGGGTCGGCATGGGGTCGGCCAAGGCGGCGCTCGAATCCCTCGTTCGCTACTTCGCGGTGACGCTGGCAAAACGCGGGATCACCGTGAATGCGATCAGCCCCGGTTGGACGGAGGACAGTGTCTTGAACACGTTGCCCACGCAGGCACAAGATCTCATCCGGAACTGGCACGTGCGCGGATGGACACCAATGGGCCGCTTGGGAACACCGGAAGATATCGGGAACGTGGTGGCGCTGTTTTGCTCGGAGCAAGCGGGCTGGGTCACCGGGCAGGTGATTTACGCCGATGGTGGAGCGTCACTGATGAATCCTGAGGTCCCGACGGAAATCCAGCTTGGCTAGGTGCGGCTGGAACATGCTTACCGGCAGGCGCGGTCTAACATCGGCTTGCAGCCGACGGCGGCCCGGTGGAATTATGAGCCGCCGCGGCTGAAGCCGCGCGTTAGGCACCTACACGAACCAGAACTTTGGGTTGGAGAGTTTCGAGAACCCGAAGAATATCGGGAACGAGAGGCTCCAGAGATTCGATACGGTTGCTTGATGCCACAAGTACGACGACAGCCATGGGCAGACGGGTCCAGCCCATTTGAGTGACGGTGCGAACGTCGTGGCCTACCAGCAGGTCCGTCAGCGGCCTTGGTAGAGACTCATCGAGCAGAAGTCGCACGAGACGTCAGCAAATCCTTGGCAACTTCCAGCGTTGCTACGGCTTGGTCTCGCGTGACGGATGGAAAGTGGTTGAGGAATCGTTCGAGGCTGTCCCCGGCGGCGAGGTAGTCCAGCAGGTTCTTGACCGGGACGCGAGTGCCCGCAAACACGGGGGTGCCCCCGAGCACTTCCGGGTCACATCGCACGACGGATTCAAGGGTCGGCACTTCTGCTCCCCGCCTTACAATTCCACGGTACACCCGACGGCGTATGAACGGTGCCTGACAGCGCGCTGGAGCCGTCGCGCCTGCCGTCCGTGTTAACGTGTCGCCGCGGCGCGCGGCTCAGCGCGAATCGTTCTACAGTGCACAGATGCGGCTTACATCGACTTTCGCCGTGGCGGCAATGGTTTCGGCGGTCCTCGCGGCGCCCGCACAGACCCAGACGGCCCCGTCAGACCGACCATCGCTGATCGCTCCGGACGCACTGGCCGCGCGACTCGCCGAGCCGGGCCTCGTGCTGCTGCACGTGGGCGACAAGGCCGAGTACGCGGCCGAGCATCTGCCGGGCGCGAGGCTCGTCGAGGTGTCGACGCTGGCTATCCCGCGACAGCCTGGCGCGCTGTTGCTGCAACTGCTGCCGCCAGATCAACTGGTGCCGGTGCTGCAGGCGCTCGGCATCACCAACCAGTCTCGCGTGGCGGTCTACGCCGGCAAGGACTGGGTCAGCCAGACGACGCGGGTCGTGTTCACGCTCGACGCGGCCGGCCTCGGCGGACGCACGATGATGCTCGACGGCGGCATGCCGTCGTGGAAAGCCGCGAGCAAACCGGTGACCAGCGTGATTCCCGCCGCGGCTACCCCTGGAGCACTGACCCTCACGCCGCGTCACGACGCGGTCGCCGACCAAGCGTGGGTCGCGGCACACGCCGGCCAGCGTGGCACGACGATCATCGACGCCCGCAACACCGAGTTCTACACCGGCGACAGCAACAACGACGGCCGCATTCCCCGTCCCGGTCACGTCGCCGGCGCCGTCAGCGTGCCGTTCACGGCCTTCTTCCGCGACGACAACACCTTCAAGTCCCGTGTGGAACTCGAAGCCCTGCTGAAGGCCGCCGGCGTATCGCCCGGCACGACCGTCGCCACCTACTGTCATATCGGACAGCAGGCCACCGTCCCGTATGTGGTGGCGCGGATGCTCGGACTCGACGTCAAGCTCTACGACGGATCGTTCGAGGAGTGGTCGGCGAGCCCAGACGCGCCGGTCACCAGGGGGACGACGCCATAGTGCCAGACGGCCGACGGGCGAAGGCCGCGTCGATGACCCTGTGAGGATCCTCCACACCTCCGACTGGCACGCCGGCAAGCTGTGGAAGGGCCGCTCGCGACTCGACGAGCTCGAGGCCGTCCTCGACGATCTGGCAGGCGCCGTCGAACGCGAGAAAGTCGACCTGGTGCTGATGTCCGGCGACGTCTTCGACACGTCGTCGCCGCCACCAGAGGCCGAACGGGTCGTGTTCGGCTTCTTTCGACGGATCGGCGCGCTCGGTGTCCCGTCGGTGGTGATCGCCGGCAACCACGACAGCGCGCAACGGGTCGAGGCCTGGGGACAGCTCGCCGAGCTGGCCCACGTCCACGCGCTGGGCTTGCCCAGGCACCGGCTGCACGGCGGACTGATCGAGATCCCGAGCCGGCGCGGTGTGCGGGTACTGGTCGGCGCCGTGCCGTTCGCGCCGGTCAATCGCCTGGTCAGCGCGGCCGAACTGGGCGACCAGAGCCAGCGTGCGATGCAGAAGTACGCCGACGCGATGGCTGGTCTGCTGCGGCACGTCTCCGAGGGCTTCGACGAGCAGGCGGTCAACCTGCTGATGGCGCACACGCACCTCGAAGGCGCACTGATTGCCGGCAGCGAGCGGCGCATCCATCTCGGCGACGACTGGGCCGCCCGCCCCGAGATGCTGCCCGCCGGTGCGCACTACGTCGCGCTCGGGCACATCCACCGGCCGCAGAGGGTCACGGCGTCGCCGTCGCCGACCTACTACGCGGGCTCGGTGATGCAGCTGGATTTCGGCGAAGAGAACCAGCGCAAGACCTGGAACCTGATCGACGCGCGGCCACGGCAGCCGGCGCGGGTCGAGGCACGGCCGTACGTCGGCGCCCGCCCTCTGCGCACCGTCACCGTACCCGGGGCGACGCTGCAGCTCGATCCGGCTTGCCTCGCCGACCGCCCGCACCTGCGGGTCATCGTCGAAGCCGAGCCGCACCTGGTCGATCCCGATCTGAGCCGCCGGGTCCGGGCCGGCATCGACGGCGTGATCACGGTCGACCTGCGGCTTCCGGCGTCGTCAGACCCCGATCGGCGCGACGCACGAACCCGCGCGGACGGCACACTGGCGCCGCGTGTGCTCTACGACACCTTCCACCGACGCAAGCACGGCGTGCCGGCAGCGGAGGCAGTGCTGGCTGTGTTTGACGACCTGTACGAGCAGGCGATTGCCACCGAGACCGGCGAATGAGGCCGATTACGCTGAAAGTCAGCGGCTTCATGTGCTTTCGCGACGAGCAGGCGCCGCTTGATTTCTCCGAACTCGAGCTGTTCGCGATCTCGGGGCCGACCGGTGCCGGCAAGAGCTCGGTGCTCGACGCGATGACCTATGCGTTGTACGGCAAGGTGCCGCGCATGGGACGAGGCAGCGTCAGGGAGCTGATCTCGCACGGCCGCGATCGCATGACGGTGACGTTCGAGTTCTCGGTCCACGACCGGCGTTTCCTGGTTGCCAGATCGACGCGCCGCACCGGCACCTCCGCCGTGCAGATGGACGAACTGCACGGCACCACCTCGTCGCCGCTCGCCGAGGGCGCGCGCCAGGTGCAGCAGGCCGTCGCCCGCGTCGTCGGCCTCGACTACGACGCGTTCACGCAGGCGGTGATGCTGCCGCAGGGTGACTTCGCGCGCTTCCTCAAGGGCGATCGCGCGCAGCGACGCCTGATCCTGCAGGAGCTGCTGCGGCTGACGGTCTATGGGCGGATGCGCGAACTGGCCAACGAGCAGTGCAAGGACGCGCGACGCAGCGTCGACATGCTCGAGCAGCAGTTGCAGGCGTACGC
>JACDAO010000413.1 GCA_013695405.1 Acidobacteriota bacterium
CGGCCGCCGCGCGCCTCGGCCGGGTCCGGGCGGCACGTCGTCGCGTCCAGGCCAGGAAGCGTCGCCAGGGCAAGGCCAGTCCGGTCCAGACCAGCACGACCGCGCCCGCGGTGACCAGCCCCGCCACCGTCTGTCCCGCCAGTCCGTACCACTCACCTGTGTGCGCGAAGCGCAGCCACATCCGCCACCGCCGCCCGATGGACGCCGCCTCGAACGCCACCCGGACCTGGGAGCCGTTGGGCACTGCCGGGCAGCGTCGAGCCTATCGGCGAGGATCGGCCCGGTCAACCAAAAATTGAGATTGAATCTCAAACGCCCCTCCGACGCGCTCTCGGCTCGTATTGAACAGATGGCCATGTCACGAGTCCTGAGCCCGCTGCTCCTGTTGCTCGCCCTGTGCTGCACTCACACGGTCGGCTCGGCTCAGGCGCCGCCCGGCAATTCACCGCCTTCCGATCTCGACACGCTGATGGAACGAGTCCTCGGCAATCGGGACCAGAGTTGGCGTCAACTGCAGGAGTACCTGCTCACCGAGCGCGAGATCTTCCGGGTGCAGGCTCCCGACGGCTCGCGGCTCTACGGCATGGAACGGGAGTACCTGTGGCTGGCCCGCGACGGACGCGCGGTACGCAGTCCGGTCCGCATCAACGGCGTGGCCATCGCAGCCGATGACCGGGCTCGAGAGGAGGCACGCTGGTCACGCGACCCAACCGCCGACGACAGCAAGCAGGCGCAGCAGTCGTCCGCGGATCGGCGGGACGGGACACCCCGGTTCATCTCCGAGGTCCAGTTTCTGCGATTTCCGTTCGAGCCGGGCAACTACTATCTGGCCGGGCGGGAGATTCTGGCCGGGCGGCCGGTCATCCGAATCGAGTACTACCCGACGCGCCTGTTCGGCAACGACAAGCGGGTGGATGGCGAACACCAGTTCGAGGCCGCGTTCAACAAGGTCTCGCTGGTCACGCTCTGGGTCGACCCGGCCGCCTTCCAGGTGGTCCGCTACACGTTCGACAACGTCGACTTCAACTTCCTGCCGGCGCGGTCGCTGGTGCGTGTCGACACCGCGCAGGCGACGATGACGATGGGGCAGCCGTTCGAGGGCGTCTGGCTGCCGTCGTCGCTGACCGTGCATGGTGCGGTGACGCTGGCGACCGGCACCTACCGCGCCGAGTACGAGCGCCGCTTCGGCGACTACCGTCGCGCGGACGTGCAGATGCGCTTTCGCGTCAAGGATGACAAGTGAGACGCGTCGCGGCGATCCTGCTCGGCGTGCTTGTCGGCTGCGCGGGCCCGGCTGCCGCCTACAGCCAGGCGGCACCGGTGATCGAACAGCTGCGCGTCCATGGCAACCACTCGACTCCAGACGACGAGGTGCTGCGCATCGCCGGCCTGTCGATCGGCTCGGCCGTCGATGCGGCCACGATCGAGGCGGCCCAAGGCCGTCTCCGGGCTAGCGGTCGCTTCTCCAGCGCCGAGATCCGCCAGCGCTCGCGGTCGCTCGACGACGACTCGGGGGTCGCGCTGATCATCCTGGTCGCCGAGCACGCGGCGCTACGGCCGCCATCGGCCGGCGAACCCCTGCCCCGGGTGCCCGGCGTGCTCGGCCGGCTCGGCCAGCAGACCATGTTCCTCCCGATTCTGCGTGTCGAGGACGGTTATGGCGTGACCTACGGTGCGCGCGTCTCGCTGATCGGTGGCCGGCAGTCGCTCACCCGGGTGTCGGTGCCGGCGTCGTGGGGTGGCACGCGGCAACTGGCGATCGAAGGCGAGCGGACATTCGCCACCGGCAGGCTGACGCGCCTGCGCGGCAGTGCCGGTCTGTGGCGGCAGGAGCACCCGTTCTACGATCTCGGCCAGGTCCGTCGTCACCTCGACCTCGAGGTCGCACAACGCCCGCATCACGTCGTCGGGTACGGCGCGACCGCGAGTCTCGCGACGGTGTCGTTCGGGGCGGTCGACGACCGGATGACGACGGCCGGCCTCTTTGCCGAGGTGGACACGCGGGGCGACCCGTTGTTTCCCCGCAACGCGGTCTTCGCGCGCAGTCAGTGGCGGCGGCTGTCGTTTGCCCGGCCGGAGCAGTCTGGCATCGTCGGACAGAACCGCTCGCAGTGGCAGCACGACGTGCGCGGCTACGTCGGCTTGATCGGCCAGGCGGTCTTCTCGGCCCGGATGCAGGTCGAGTCGGCGACCGGGTCGCTGCCGGCCTATGCGCAGCCGATTCTCGGCGGCGCCGACACGCTGCGCGGGTTCAGGGCCGGCACGGCAGTCGGCGACAACCTGCTGGCGGCGTCGCTCGAAGTGCGGGTGCCCGTCAGTTCGCCGCTGCGGGCCACTCGGCTCGGCGTGCTCGCGTTCCAGGACGTGGGCACGGTCTGGAACCACGGCCAACGCTGGCGCGATCAGGATCTGGCGCGCGGCCTGGGCGCCGGCGTGTTCCTCGTCAATCCGTTCGTCCAGGTGCAACTGAGCGTCGCTCGCGGCCTCGGTCGCGGCACCCGGGTCCATCTGGCGACAGGTGTGAGCTTTTAGAATTTCAGAATGGCACGGCGCCACCCTCCCGCGATGTCTTGCAATGCCCAGTCGTGAATGCTGTGATCCCGAGATGCTGAACGTATCCGCTGCCGCACTGCGCGCGTCGTTGGGCGATGCTGCGCCACCTCCGCACCTCCGCGACGAACTGGTGGCGTTGTGGCACGACGGCCGTGGCGACTGGGCGCGTGCCCACGAGGCCGTGCAGGACGTCGAGACCCCGGCCGCGGCGTGGGTGCACGCCTACCTGCATCGCAAGGAAGGTGACCTCGGCAACGCCCGCTACTGGTATGCACGCGCCGGACAACCCGCGTGCGCCACCAGTCTTGATGCCGAGTGGGAGGCGATCGTCAGCGCGCTGGGCGATACCGCGTCCGCGTCGTAAGCGCTACGCGGCCCGCAACCTGACGCCGCCGGCGAACGCCGCGCGCGGGTTGTCGATCAGCAGTGCCTGCACGGTGGCCTCGGACAGCCCCTCGCTGACGAGGCGACGGCGGAACGTGGTCAGCAGCAGATCGTAGGGGCGTGGCAGACGACCGGGCATCGGCCACGAGTTGCCGTCGTGCGACAGCAGGAGCCGGTGCCCGAGC
>JACDAO010000416.1 GCA_013695405.1 Acidobacteriota bacterium
TTGTCGGGGTGAAAGGCGAGCGGGATGAACGCCTGGAACCCGCCGGTCTCGTCCTCCAGCGCCCGCACCCGCAGCAAGTGATCGACGCGCTCGTCGAGCCGCTCGATGTGCCCGTACAGCATCGTCACGTTGGTCTTCATGCCGAGGCCGTGCGCCAGCTGGTGAATCGACAGGTAGCGGTCGGCGTCGGCCTTGTCGTGGGCGATCTTGCGACGGACCCGCTCGGCGAAGATTTCGGCGCCCCCGCCGGGCAGCGATGCCAGGCCGGCGGCCATCAGCTCGCGCAGCACCTGCTCGTCGGTCATGCCGTAGAGGTCGGCGAAGAACGCGATTTCGACGGCGGTGAACGCCTTCAGCGTGATGTCCGGCCGGATCCGCTTGAAGCCGCGCAACAGATCCGTGTAGTAGCTGAACGGCAGATGCGGGTGCAGGCCGTTGACGATGTGCACCTCAGTGAGAGGCTGGTCACCACGTTGGCGGACTTTGTCCCAGGCCTGCTCCAGCGACATCGTGTAGGCGCCCGGTTGCCCTTCCTGCAGTCGCGCGAACGAGCAGAACAGGCACGACGCCTGGCAGACGTTGGTGACCTCGAGCCGGAGGTTGTGGTTGTAGAAGGCGCGATCGCCGTGACGGCGTTCGCGTTCGCGATTGGCGAGCCAGCCGATCAGCAGGCTGTCGTCATGCTCGAACAGGCGCAGGCCGTCCTCGGCCAACAGGCGCTGGCCGGCGTCGAGCTTGTCTGCGAGGTCGAGCAACCCGGCTGCGCGCAGGCGGGTGCGCATGGTCAGCCGATCAGGCGATACCCCACACCTGGACGCGGAGGGTGCGGGAGCGGGGGCCGTCCAGTTCGCCCATCAGGATGCGCTGCCACTGGCCGAGCACCACGTCGCCGCCGCTGATCTGCAACGTCAGGCTGTGCCCGAGCAGCAGCGCCCGCAGGTGGCTGTCGGCGTTCATGCGGTCGCAATCGCTGTGGTCTGGGTCGTTGTGCTGCCAGCTCTCGTCGCGCGCGACCATCTTCTCGAGGAAGCGCTTGATGTCGGCCAGCAGCGCGACCTGGAACTCGTTGATGAAGACCGTGCACGTGGTGTGCATCGACCACAGGCTGACGATGCCCTCGCGAACGTTGAGGCCTCGCACGAGCTCCATGATGCGTTCGGTCAAATCAACCACGTCGACGCGCTCGTCAGTTTCGATGACGAACGTTTCGCCGTGAATCTTCAACCCCGCGGCTGAAACGGTCGTCACCTCCGCGACTGGCGACTCGCGGACGGTCACCGTGGAACTCTTGCTCATGCGCTCCTCGTTGACGGCATAGGGGGTCCGGACACGCTGGAGCGGCCGGACGCACGAAACGGAAATGTTATGCCGAAGTACCCAATGGCCGCAACTGATGGGCCGGATTCCCTTGTGCCGCCCCCTTGGGTTTCGGACGCGACGGCACGGGCCGCCGGTCCGTCAGCGCATGCGTCCGGCGAGTGGCGATCGCTCAGCGCGGCGATGGTCCGCGCACCTGCAGCCACAGGCCCGCGGACCAGGCCCGGTAGGTGCGGGCGCTGGTCCAGCGGCTCTCGGCGGCCAGCGACAAGGGGCCGCCGACCGGCACCAGCACGCCGGCGCTGCCCAGCGCGTACGGCACTCCATCGGTGTCGATCCCGGCCCCAAGCCGCCCGCGCACCGCAAAGCGCCCATCGCGTACCGATGCACCCGGCCCGAGCCAGCGGGTCACCCCGGTATCGAGGTCGAACCGGCCGAACGCGGACGGCGAGAAGTACCCGGCTGCCCGACGGTCGAAACCGAGCACAAAAGCCGACCCGCGCACGTCCCACTGCTGCGCGCCGCGGAAGACCTGGCGGGCCACCGCGAGGTCGAGTTGCTGCCGCGTGTTGCCGTCGCTGATCCGGCCCTCCTGCACGCCCGCCTCGGCCTCCCAGTTGCTGCGACCGAGCAGCCGGGTGCGCACCCCGGCGTTGGTGGCCTGCAGCCCCGCCGCCACGGTCACGCCGTTCTCCCAGAAGGGTCGGCGCGACACGGCCAGCTCCAGTCCGACCGTCTGGCCGATTCGGCCGGCAAGCAGCGCCGCGTACGACGCCGCGGTCGACGCCGAGCCGACGCGGGTGCCGCCAGCGACCATCTCGGCGGACCAGCCCGGGGCTAGCGCCGCCTGCACGCCGAGCTGCGCCTGCGTGAATGACGACAACACCTGGCCGGTGTCGAGCGTGCCGCTGCCCCAGCGACCGGTGGCCCGCAGGCGACCGCTCGCGGTCACCGCCGCGTCGCCGCTGAGCACCGATTCGCGCCGGCCGATCAGCCGTTGCTGCCGGACGCCCTCGGCGCTGTCGGCCTCGATCCGTGCCGCACCGTGCGCCGCCTGGCGCGCCTCGAAGGCGCCGATCGAGTGCTGCACGGTCGCCGGAAGACCCGGCCAGCGCGACAGGTCGGCATAGGCCGCACGCGCACCCTCGACATCGCCATCCTGCTCGAGCGCAGTGGCGAGATCGGCCATCGCGTCGAGCGTACCGGGCTCGACGACGCGCCAGGCGCGCGCCGCCGTCACGGCGTCGTGCCAGGCATGACGCAGCAGCGCGGCCTTGGTCCTCGCTTCGGCTCGCACCCCCGGCGTCGTGGTCAGCGCCTGCAGCCGTGCGTAAGCTGACGCTGCCGCGTCGACGTCCTGTCGCCAGGTCAGCAGGCGCGCGTAATCGCGCCAGGCGCGGACATCGCCCGGCACCTCGGCCAGGTAGGCGGCGTAGAGCGGCACCGCCGCGGCATGTGCGCCGCTCCAGGCCGTCACCTGCGCGTCGATCAACCGCACCGATGCATCGCCCGGCACGAGCAGGCGCAGCCGATCGACCGCCTCGCGCGCCATCGTCCAGCGCCCCGAACCGACGCCGAGCTGCGCCTGCACACGGGCGGTGCGAATCTGCCAGCCATCGGGCAGCGCGCGCAGCCAGCCATCCACCAGCGTCACCACATCGTCGGACAACAGGGCGGCGCCGGACGTGGCGTCGGCCAGCAGGTACACGGCATCGGGCGACACGCCGAGCGCGCCCCGGGCGCGATCGAGCTCGCTACGCAGCGAGGC
>JACDAO010000614.1 GCA_013695405.1 Acidobacteriota bacterium
GCGCACGGATCGGCGCCGACGACCCGCAGATCGCCGTCGGCGGCGGCTACGACCACAACGTCGTGTTCACGGCGGGTGGCAACGAGGGCACCCGCGTCCGAGTCCACGACCCGGCGTCCGGACGCACGCTCTCGATGGTCACCACGCAGCCCGGCGTGCAGTTCTACACCGGCAACTTCCTCGACGGCACGATCACCGGCAAGGGCGGCAAGGTCTACGGGAAGCGGTCGGGCTTCTGCTTGGAAACCCAGCACTTCCCGGACTCGCCCAACAAGCCGGACTTTCCATCGACCATCCTCCGTCCGGGCGAGACCTACCGGCAGAGCACGGCGTACACCTTCGGCACGCGCTGATCGTCGAGGTGTAGCGGCCGGACTTTGTCCGGCCGTCGTGTGTCACTGACCGTCGGACAAGTCCGACGGCTACAGCTCCATGCTATAGCTCCCTGCGCGTGCGGGAACGCGCCCTACCTTTCGGCGTTCGGCGTTCGTTACTGAGGCCGCTCGTTCCCCCACAGCCGCCGCCCCCCGCCCATCGACTTGCGCCAGGCGTCGCGCCAGCGATGGATGTCGGCCGGGCTGATGTCGGGCATCAACGCTCGCGACTTTCGATCCGGGAAGGGCGGGAAGGCCTTGTGCGGTTCGGTCTGGTACCAGTAGGCGACCGTGGCGAGATCGAGCGTCAGGTTGTTGTCGTGGCCGTGCTCGATCGACGCACGCAGCGACGACTGAAAGCGGATCGGGTCGGTGACGTGGAAGCGGTACACGTGCGTGCGGCCGAGCCAGCCGGTCTCGCCGTTGACCCGCGCGTACCCGAAGAACGGGTGCTGGTACAGCGTGTTCGGCGACCATGACGTGTTGAAGTAGTCCTCGGTCCCGGTGCCGTGCAGTGAGCCCGGCCACGGCTCGCCATCGACCTGGAACAGGTCGTCGCCCTCGCCGTACCACATCGTCGACGGCGAGTGGACGTAGTAGTTCATTCCCACGTAGTGCCCGCGTCCGACGATGTCGGCGACCAGGAAATTGTCGGCGCCAGTCGCGTTCTTCTGCTCGGGGCCGAGTACTCCCCACTCGTTCTCCCCGTAACTCTGCGCCTCGGTCAGCTGATGGTGATACCAAGCGTGGAAGTAGGGCGTCTCTGCCGGCAGGGCCGGCAGTTGCTCGTAGTCGACGTAGTAATAGAACGCGTCGATGGCGCGGCCGGTGTCGTTCTCGACCTCGATCCGGGCGCGTGACCTGAAAGGCATCGGGAAGTAACTCACCATGGCCCGGCCCTCGCGCGGCCCCGCAGCCAGCGGCAACGCCGCCATTGGATAGCTCTCGTTCCAGCCCTGCCCGAAGAACTCGCCAATCGGCGCCTCGACGCTCGGCACCTGCTCGTCGTCCCAGTACATCCGCAGGATGATGTCGTGCCGCGAGACCGTCGGTGGTGGCGGTGCAATCGTGACCCAGATATGGGTGATCTGACCCGGACCCTTGATGTCGGCGAGCATCCGCCGCTCGCCATTCGGGATGCCTTCGAGCCGGTCGTTGTTCCCGCCGCTGCGATCGAAACTGCTGACCCGCAGACTGCGTGTGCCCGGCTGCAGTGTCAGCCAGCCCTGCAACAACGAGCCGGACGATTGCGAGTCGAGGGCTGGTCCGGCAAGGACGATCAGCCCGGCCACGGCGAGCACGAGTCGGCGCATGACGCGCTACTGTACGCCCGCGCCGGCCGGTAGTGTTCACTTTTGGACTCGCGGGCGTTGTGGCAAGAGAGTCGACGATCTCTTTCCTCCCGCTTCCTGTGCCTCACGCCGCCGCTTTCATTCAACCAGCGTCCGATGACGCCGCACTTGTGGCCCGCATTCGCGAAGGCGATCCCTCGGCCGAAGCCGAGCTGGCGCATCGCTTCGGGCCACGCATGCGAGCGGTCTGCCTGGCCCGGACCCGTCGTCCCGACGTGGCCGCCGACCTCGCGCAGGATGCGCTGATTGCGCTGCTGCTGGAAGTCCGCCGTGGTGGCCTGCGCGACGCCGGTGCGCTGCCGGCGTTTGCCGCCGGGGTGGCCCGCAACATCGTCAGGTCCGAGCACCGCGCCTCGACCAGACACGACA
>JACDAO010000645.1 GCA_013695405.1 Acidobacteriota bacterium
AGCTGCGCCGTTCCGGGAGCTTGTCGAGGACCCGCCGCGTCGACGGATCGAACCCGATCGCGCGACCCTCGCGGTAGGACTGCACGCCGAGCTGAATCGCGACGGTCACCTGGTAGCCCTTGAGCACGTCGTAGATCGGCGCGGTGCGGCTGCGCATGCTGTTCAACCAGTTGTCAGCGAGATCCTCCAGCGGCTGATCCGAGACGATCTCGACCTCGGTCTTGCCGTCGTTGGCGGCGCGGAACTGCTCGGTGAACTGACGTTCGGCGCGGACGACGGCGCGGCCGCCGCGACGGGGGGCCCGTGCACCACCCGCCGGCGCTGGGGCCGCGGACCGCCGCTCGGCCTCGAGCACCTGCAGCGTGCCGTAGTTGCCGTAGACCGCGATCGGCGCGCTGTCGGCATTGGCCATCGTCGAGACCATGTTGAAGCAGTAGTTCTTTGGATACTCGATAGTGGTCATGTACGTGTCCGGCACCTCGCGGTCCCGCTGCACGTAGATGCCACCGGCCCCGACGACCCGGGTCGGGAAGTCGAAGCCGACCATCGCCGACAGCGCACCGAGCCGGTGGAACAGCAGGTCGGTGGCGTTGCCGCCCGAGTAGTCCCAGAACTTGCGCCAGCGGAAGTAGCGCTCGGCACTGAACGGACGCTTGCGGGCTGGGCCGAGCCACGCTTTCCAGTCGAGGTTCTCCGGCGTCACCGGCGCGTCGGGCCAGGCCTCGTCGCCGACACCCGGCATCGGGTAATTCCACATGCCCACGTCGGTGTTGCGGTTGTAGCTGATCATCCCCCACACCACCGCTCCCATCTTGCCGGCGGCGATGTACTCGTTGATCGTCCAGTGGAGCGGGTTGTTGACGCCCGAGCCGCCGACCTGCAGCATCCGGCCGGTGTGCTGCACCAGTTCGTGCAGTTTCGCCGCCTCGTCCACCGTGTAGGTCATCGGCTTCTCGAGGTAGACGTCCTTGCCGGCCAGCAGTGCTTCGCGCGCAATCGGATAGTGCAGGTGATCGGGCACGACGATGACCACGCCGTCGATGTCGGGCCGGGCCAGCAACTCGTGGTAGTCGCTGGTCATGCGCTCGGCGCCGGTCTTCTCCTTGGCGTGCGCCAACCGCGGTCGCCAGACGTCGCAGACCTCGACGAACTCGATGTCGCCCTGACGATCGCGGCGCGGCAGGAAGCCGCGGTCGAGCAGCACGTGAAACTGCATGCCGTTGCCAATGAAGCCGAGCCGGATGCGGTCATTGGCGCCGAGGATGCGACCGGTTTTGCGGAGTGGCTGCGCCTCGACGCGGCGGTCGGCCGCGCCCAGCAACGACACCCCGGCCACCGTGCCGGCGGTCCGCCCCAGGAATTGCCGTCGCGTCGTGCTGCTGGCCTGCTGATCGTCGTCGTGCGTGCTCACGTCTGCTCCTCTTGCCGCGGGAGGGCGGCCTCTCGGTCGATGTCAGCGCAGTGTATGCAAGCTCATCCCTGCAGATACTGCTTCACGTGGGTCGCGATGATGCGCATGTTCGGTCAGGCTCCTGGATGTTGCGCGGGTACACCTTGGGCGCGCCCGCGGTCAGTCCGCCTCAGCGCGAGGGCACGGCTACCACCTGCTGCCCGGCGCGGTGGGCCTGCTCGCACACCAGATCGATGTTCTCGCCGGCCGCCCGGAAATCCTGCTCGAGCACGGCCAGCGACACCAGTCGGGTGCCGATGTCGGCCATCCACCGCAGGTCCTCGCGCACATGGCGCGGCACCAGCGTGTACATGTGTGCGCGCAGGTAGATAGGCGTTGACGATGGTCTGGCGGGCCGGCTTGGACGACTGCGCCGACGCGACGCCGGCCAGTGGCACCGCCAAGCCTGCCTCGCGGAACACCCGTCGCTGCATGGCGACAGGGTATACCGCGGTTGCCGGTCGCCGGTTGCCGGTTGCTGGTCCCCGGCCGTACGATGTGCCCGACCTCACGCTGCAGAAAGGCAGGCTCATGCGCACGCGGATCTTCCCCACGCTGCTGGCACTCACCTGTGTTGCGCTCCTGGCGCTGACCTCGATCGGCGGGCGCGCCTTCCAGGGCGGCGCCACGCCGATGGACGACGATGACATCGCGGGCGTGGTGACGGGACCAAATGGACCCGAAGCCGGCGTCTGGGTGATCGCCGAGACCACCGATCTGCCGACCAAATTCGTGCGGATTGTCGTCACGGACGATCAGGGCCGCTACCTGATGCCGGACCTGCCCAAGGCCAGCTACCAGATCTGGGTGCGCGGCTACGGGCTGGTCGACTCGCCGAAGGTCAAGGGCGCGCCCGGCAGCCGCCGGGACCTGCAGGCCGTTGTCGCGCCGGATCCACGGACGGCGGCGCAGTACTACCCGTCGGGCTACTGGTTCTCGCTTCTCGAGGTGCCGGGCAAGGACGAATTCCCCGGCACGGGCGCCCAGGGCAACGGCATCCAGCCGGCGATTGCCTCGCAGGCCCAGTACCTGCGGGTGCTCAAGTCGGGGGGCTGCACCGCCTGCCACGGCCTCGGCACGATTGGCACGCGCGAGCTGCCGCCCGGGCTCGGGCACTTCAACTCGTCGATGGACGCCTGGCAGCGGCGCATCGCCTCGGGCCAGGCCGGCGCGGGCATGGTCGGCACGGTCAACCAGGTCGGCCCGCGCATGCTGACCGAGTTCGCCGATTGGACCGACCGAATCAAGGCCGGCGAAGTGCCGCCGACGCCGCCGCGGCCGCAGGGGCTCGAGCGCAACGTCGTCATCACCCAGTGGGACTGGGCCGACCCGAAGCACTACCTGCACGACCAGGTCTCGACCGATCGTCGGGACCCGACGATCAACGCCAATGGGCCGCTGTACGGCGCGCTCGAACTGAGCGCCGACTACGTGCCGGTGCTCGATCCGAAGACCCACACCGCCAGCCGGATTCCGCTCGAGGTGCGCGATCCGGCGACGCCGCCGACCTCACCCGAGATGGCGCAGCCCTCGCCGTACTGGGGCAGCGAGGTGCTGTGGACCAGCAAGAACAACGTCCACAACCCGATGCTCGATGAAAAGGGCCGGCTGTGGCTGACCTCGGCGGTCCGTCCGGCCGACAACCCCGCGTTCTGCAAGGAGGGGTCGACGCATCCCTCGGCGAAGCTGTTTCCGATCAATCGATCCAGCCGTCACCTGCAGATGTACGACCCGTCGACAAAGAAACTCACGCACATCGCCACCTGCTTCGGCACTCATCACCTGATGTTCGCCGAGGACGCCAACCGTACGCTGTGGACCAGCGGCGGCGGCCAGGTGGTCGGCTGGCTGAACACCAGGCTGTTCGAGGAGACGGGCGACGAGGCGCGCGCCCAGGGCTGGACCGCGCTGGTGATCGACACCAACGGCAACGGCAAACGCGACGCCTACACCGAGCCGGATCAGCCGGCCGACCCGACCAAGGACACGCGGTACGGCGCGGCGTTCTACTCGGTTGCGCCGCTGCCCGATGGATCGGTGTGGGGCTCGGTGCTCGGTCTCCCCGGCGCCGCGGTCCGTCTGGTGCCCGGCAGCAACCCGCCGGAGACGACGCTGGTCGAGGTCTACGAGCCGCCCTTCGACAACCCCGGTGCCAAGGTGCAGGGCTTCTCGCCGCGCGGCATGGACGTCGACCGCAACGGCGTGGTCTGGGCCGCCCTCGCCAGCGGCCACATGGCCAGCTTCGATCGGCGCAAGTGCCAGGCGCCGCTCAACGGACCCAAGGCCACCGGCCAGCACTGCCCCGAGGGCTGGACGCTCTATGCCGAGCCGCTGCCGCAGATGAAGGGCGTGACCGACAACGGCAGCGCCGAGGGCAGCTACTACACCTGGGTCGACTGGTTCGACACGTTGGGCCTGGGCACCAACGTGCCAATCAACACCGGCAACGCGTCGGAGGGCCTGTTGCTCCTCAAGGACGGCAAGTGGGTGGTGCTGCGCGTGCCGTATCCGATGGGCTACTACACCAAGTGGATGGATGGCCGGATCGACGATCCGAAGGGCGGCTGGAAAGGCCGTGGACTGTGGACCACGGTGAGCACGCGGGCGCCGTTCCACATGGAAGGGGGCAAGGGCACGTCGAGCAAGATCGTCCGTTTCCAGATGCGACCGGATCCGCTCGCCAAGTGACGGCGCTGCCGAGGTCGCTGCCGCTGCTCGCCGTGCTGCTCGGCGCGGGGCTGGTGTCGCCGCCGCGGTCCGCACCTGGGTCGCCAATCCAGCCTGTCGTGACCTCGAAGCCGGCGGCTCCGGCCGACTGGCGCACTGCGCCAGCCGAGGACTGGCGGCCCTTGTTCAATGGTCGCGACCTCTCGGGCTGGGTCGTCAAGCTGGCGCACCACGAGTTCGGCGACAACTACGCGGAGACGTTCCGCGTTGTCGATGGCGCGATTCGCGTCTCGTACGACAAGTACGACACGTTCGGTGCCCGTTTCGGCCACCTGTTCTACGAGCAGCCGTTCTCGTATTACGTGCTGTCGCTGGAGTACCGGTTCATCGGCGAGCAGATGGCCGGCGGCCCGAGCTACGCACGCCTGAACAGCGGCGTGATGATCCACTCGCAGTCGCCGGCGTCGATTCTCACGCACCAGGACTGGCCGATTTCGGTTGAGGCGCAGTTCCTGGCTGGCGACCGCACCACAATGAACGTCTGCACGCCCGGCACCGAGATCGTCATGCGGGGGGCGATGGTCAAGGCGCACTGCACGGACTCCTCGTCGCGCCGCTACGGCGACGACGGCTGGGTGTCGGTGCAGGTCGAGGTGCTCGGTGGCGAGCGCGTCCGCCACCTGATCGACGGCGTGCCGGTGCTCGAGTACGAACGTCCGACGATCGGCGGCGGCGTGGCGACCGGTTTCGACCCCGCCATCAAGGTCGACGGCCGGCCGCTGGTGTCCGGGTACATCGGACTGCAGGCCGAGAGTCAGCCGGTCGAGTTCCGCAACGTCCGTCTGCTTGACCTGTCCGGTTGCTTGGATCCGGCATCGCCGGCCTACCGGGCGTATGTGCTGCACGCCGATCCGGCTCGGTGCCGCGCCCGGTGAACTGGTTGGCGGACCCGTCGCGACGATTGTTCGCGGCCGCATGAAGTACATCGCTCGATGCGGTGCGCGCGCGTTTGCTGGAAATGGCCGGCCACATCGAGGGCACTCCAGCCAGTTATGGCGAGGCCGCCGGTCGCACCGCCAGCGTGCCGGAGCGCAACTACCTCGTCGCGCGCGCCGCCCGACTGGCTCCCGCTCGACCTAGGTGACGACAGGTCCCCGCATCGCTGGCGGCTGGTGGGGCTCGCGTATCATCGCGGGATGAAACACACCGCCGGACTCGATCTTCCGGAGACGGTCGCCGACGCGATCAGCCGCGAGCGCACCGCGCTGATCGTCTACGACATGCAGGTCGGCATCATGCGACAGCTGAAGGACGGCGCCGCGGTCCTGGCCGGGGTGCTGCGGGTGCTCGAGGCCGCCAGGGACGCGGGC
>JACDAO010000648.1 GCA_013695405.1 Acidobacteriota bacterium
CACCTGGCTCAGCGGAATCAGCACCGGCCCGTTCGGGCCCTGCACGCTGAGCGGCAACCGCGCCAGGTCGCGGATGTTGGTGCGGGCTTCGGGCGCCAGCCGCACGTAGACGTCGCGGGTCTCGCCGAGCGGGTCGACCCAGTCGCCGGTGTCGATGCCGGCAAAGGCCGGCCGCAGCGCCTGCGCCACCTGGCCGACCGTGACCCCCATCGAACCGGCCAGGCCGCGATCCAGCGCCACCTCGACTTCGGGCTTGCGGCCCTTGGTCGACAAGCCGACGTCGACCGCGCCCGGCACCTGCCGGACCTCGTCGCGCATCTGCTCGGCCAGCGTCGCCAGCGTGTCGGCGTCCGGTCCGGTCAACTGCAGCTGGATCTGCTTGATGTTGCCGAAGAAGTTGGTGTTGATCCAGGCCTCGACGCCGCCGAGGTTGAGCAGGCGTGCACGCAGATCGGCCGCGACGTCTTCCTGGCGACGGCTGCGCTCGGCGCGCGGCGTGAGTCGGACGTAGACGTTGCCCTCGTCGACCGACTCGGTCTGCCCGCCGATGCTGGTGTAGGTGTAAGCCACCTCGGGCAACCCGCGGGCGATCGTCGAGACCTCCTGAGTCTTGAGCTGCGTATACGCGATGTTCGAGCCTGGCGGCGTGGTGACGATGACGTTGAACTCGGAGTTGTCCGAGACCGGCAGGAAGCCGCCGCCGATCAAGCCCATCGCCGGCAGCGCCAGCGCCCCGGCGAACGAGGCGATCGTCAGGGCGACCATCGCCAGGCGGTGCCGCAGCGCCCAGGTGATCACCGACTTGTACCGATCCGCCTGCCGGTCGAACCACTTGTTGAAGCGGTCGAGCGCGCGCGACACGAAGCCGCGCTGTTCGATCGGCATGTGTGGATCGGGCCAGTAGGCCGACAGCATCGGGTCGAGCGAGAACGACACGAACAGCGAGACCAGGACCGAGCAGGCGATGGTCAGGGCGAACGGCGCGAACCACTGCTGGGCGAGGCCGCCCATGAAGGCAATCGGCACGAATACGACGACGATCGACAAGGTCGTGGCGGCGACCGCCAGCCCGATCTCGGAGGTGCCCTCGCGGGCCGCGGTGTAATGGTCCTTGCCCATCTCGACGTGGCGCACGATGTTCTCCCGCACCACGATCGCATCGTCGATCAGGATGCCGATCGACAGCGACAGGCCGAGCAGCGACATGGTCTCGAGCTTGAAGCCGAACATCAGCACCGCGATGAACGAGGCCAGCACCGAGACCGGCAGCGCCAGGCCGGTGATGACCGTCGAGCGCCATGAGTTCAGGAACAGGAACACGGTCAGCACGGTCAGGACCGCGCCTTCGATCAACGCCGACTGGACGCTCTCGACCGAGGCCTCGACGCGGGTGCCGGCATCGCGCACCAGCTCGAGCTCGACGCCGGGCGGCAGCGACTGCCGGATGTCGCGGACCTTCTCGATCACGGCCGCGCTGACGGTGGTGGTCGAGGCGTTGCTGGTTTTCTTGACCTCGATCCCGACCGCGCTGGCGGTGTTGAACGCGGCGCCGGTCCGTGGCTCCTCGGCGCCGTCATAGACCCGCGCGACATCGGCGAGCCGGACGATCCGGCCCTGCGACTGGCTGATGACGATCTGGCCGAACTCCTGCGGCGTCTGCAGGCGACCCCGCAGCCGGATGGTCCGCTCCTGGATGCCGCTCTGGAGACGGCCGACCGGCACCGCGAGGTTCTGCGACTGCAGCGCACCGACCACCTGGCCGACGCCGACGCCGGCGGTCTGCATCGCGGTCGGGTCGATCTCGACGGTGATCTCGCGCTCGATCGCGCCCACCACCAGCACCTCGGCGACGTCGCGGAGGCCGCGCAGCTGGTTGGTTACGCCGGGATCGGCCAGCTGGGTCAGCTGGGCGCCGGTCAGGCTGGCCGAGGTCAGCGCCAGCGTGACGATCGGGAAGTCGTTCGGGCTGAACCGCTTGAGGATCGGCTCCTCGATTTCGAGGGGCAGCTCGTTGCGGATCTCCGAGATCTTGTCGCGGATCTCCTGGACCGCTTCGGCCGGGGACTTGCCGAACTCGAATTCGGCGACGATCAGCCCGAAGCTGTCGAGCGACTGCGAGTCGAGCTTCTTGAGCCCGCTGATGCTCGAGATGCCCTCTTCGATCGGCTCGACCACGTCGCGCTCGACCTGGTCGGGCGAAGCGCCCGGGAACGGCAGTGCGACCGAGACCACCGGCGGGGCGATCTCGGGGAACTCGTCGACCTCGAGCTGCATCAGCGAGAACAGCCCGAAGACGACCAGCGCGAGCATCGACACGATGGTCACGACCGGCCGCTTGATCGCGAAGTCGGACATGAACACGTCAGTGACTCCTTCCCTGTCTGACGAGGCGCGGAACCGACCCGGCGCCGCTCACTGCCTGGACC
>JACDAO010000660.1 GCA_013695405.1 Acidobacteriota bacterium
GTCCGGCGGCTACGCCCGGACTGGCGGCTACGCCCGGACGTTCTCCTACGCCCAGACGGGCGGCTACGCCCGGACGGGCGGCTACGGCCCCTCATGGGCGACAGAACGCCATCAGGTGCCAGCCGTAGCGCTTCACCCAGGCACGCGGCAGCGCGTTGAAGGTACCGACGAACAATCTGTTGTACAGCGTGCCCTTCCATCCCTTGTGCAACCTCGATGCGACCGGGAACCGCTCGGGCTCGATCCTGACGTCGCGAAATGGCGCCAGCAGCGCCTTGAACTGGGCAATCGAATACAGCGTCAGCACCGGCGCGTCGCCGTGCTCCAGGCCGACCTTCATCACCCTCGACATCGCCTGCAGCCACGACACCTGGTTGTACACCATGAAGATCGCCAACCCGTCAGGGCGGAGCACTCGACGGGCCTCGGCGACCAGCCGGGCCGGTTCGGCGGCGTACTGCAGTACCCCATGGGCATAGACGACGTCGAAGGTGGCACGGTCGAACGGCAGGGCGGCACCGTCGGCGACCCGGAGGTCGGCGGTCAGGCCGTTCAGGGACATATTGGTGCAGGCCAGATCAATCGCCGTCTGCGACAGATCGACGCCGGTGACTCGCGCGCCACCGCGCGCGAAGCGCACCAGGTCGGTGCCGATCCCGCAGCCGATCTCGAGCACCGATTGTCCGGCAAACCCTTGAAAGTCGACCAGCCGCGGCAGGTAGTGCAGCTTGTCGAAGCGGTAGGCGTCCAGGTCGTCGAAGAACGCGCGCGTGCCGACCGGGTGGGTGGTCATCTCGAGGTCGTGGATACGTGCGTTCCAGTAGGCCGCCACGTCGGCCGACGAGGCAGTGCCCTGCGGACGAGCCGGAGTCGGGTGCATCCCGCTATCGTAGAATGAACGGCACGTGCGGCGCGATCCGAGTCGGCTCACCATCTCCGAGTTCGACCTGCTCATCGTCGGCGCCGGCATCTACGGCGCAACCGCGGCCTGGGACGCCACCCAACGCGGCCTGTCGGTGGCCCTGATCGACAAGGGCGATCTCGGCAGCGGCACCTCGTTCAACAACGCCAAGACCGTCCACGGCGGTGTGCGCTCGCTGCAGCGCGGCCATCTCGGCGAGATGCGCGAATACCTCCGCGAGCGCCGCGCCCTGCTCCGCATCCTGCCGCATCTGGTCCATCCGCTGCCGTTCCTGCTGCCAACGAGCCGGGCACTGACTCGTCACAAGGCGACGCTCGGCGTGTACTTCCGACTCAATGACCTGCTGGCGCGCGACCGCAACGATCTGGCCGACCCGAGCAAGCATCTGCCGGCCAGCCACCTGGTGAGCCGCGACGAGTGCCTGCGACTGGCGCCGGGGATCGACCCCGACGGCGTGACTGGCGGCGTGGTCTGGCACGACGCGCAGTTCTCCAACAGCGACCGTGCCGAGCTGGCGTTCATCAGCACGGCGGTGCGTCACGGGCTGGTCGCGGCCAACTACGTGGAGGCGACCTCGCTGCTCAGCAACGAAGGCCGCACCAGTGGCGTGATGGCGCACGACCACGTGACCGACCGTCCGTTTCCCATCCGGGCCCGCGCGGTGCTGCTCGCGGCCGGCGGCTGGACCGATGCGTGGCTGGCGCAGGCGTTGCCGCGACCTCGACGCGTCGTGCCGGCCTGGTCGGTGGCGATGAACCTGGTGATGTCCGGAGTGCCTGGCACCCACGCGGTCGGCGGCAGCGCGCGTGGACGGTTGTTCTTTCTCGCGCCCTGGCGAGGGGCGGTGATCGGTGGTACCAGCCACGACCCATGGCCTGGCCGCGCCGATCAGCTGTCGCCCCGACGTGAGGACCTGGAGCAATTGCTGGACGACCTGCGCGCCGCGTTTCCGCGAGCCGGGCTCGAGGCCGATCGGATTCGGCTGGTCCATCGCGGCCTGCTGCCAGCCACCGTGGCCAACGCGTCGCGTGTCACGCTGCTGCGCGACAGTGCGCTGGTCGATCACGCCGCCGACGGCTGCCGCCAGCTGCTGTCGCTCGTTGGCGTGCGCTACACGACGGCTCGCCAGTCGGCCGAACGCGCGATCGACCTCGTCGTCCGCGGGCTCGGCGTCACCGCCCGGCCCTGCGCAACCGCCGTCACCCCGCTCGACGGTGGCCGAATCGACCGCTTCGACCGCTTCGCGGCAGACGCGGGACACAGCGGCGCCGACCAGGTCGAGCGTGATCGCATCGCCCGCCTGGTCGTCACCTACGGCACGGCATGGCCCGACGTGCTGGCGCTGGGCCGCGCTGGGGTCGAGCAGCCAGCCGAGGGCGCCGCGCCCGGGGGGCTGCTTCGCCCGCTCGGCGCCACGTGTGCGGTCACCGGCGCGGAGATCCTCTACGCCTGTCGCGAGGAAATGGCCGTACACCTGACCGACGCGCTGCTGCGACGGACCGAGGCCGGCACGCGAGGGCACCCCGGCGC
>JACDAO010000680.1 GCA_013695405.1 Acidobacteriota bacterium
CGCACTGCGGCAGGTAGACGGCGCCCATGTACGCACGGACCAGCGGCGCAACCGCGCGGCCGCCGACATTGAGCGCCGCGAGCGAATGGTCCGCCCGCTCGCAGCTGAGGCCCACCAGCGTGGGTCGCGGGAGATCAGGCGGCAGGTGGCGGCGTACCCAGCCAGCGAAGTACGGCAGCGCGTACTTGTCACAGACCTCGACGAGGTCTGGCTGCTCGGCCCGCAGGATCTGCCGCAGCCGCCCGGACGAGCGCAGGAACTGCGAGGGAAGAATCACCCGATAGCGGCGATCCACCAGTGGCGCGCGGGGCGCTCGGACCGTGTAGATGCGCCCCCAGGCACCAACCTCCTCGACAGCATCGGCCCCACCCGGTACGACCAGACGCATCGGCCGCTGCAGCACGTTGGCCGCCGCCAGCATGGCGTGATAGAACGCGCGAATTCCTCCAGACTGCGCGTGCCATGCGTTGGTGAGATGCAGCGTCTTCACCGTGACCAGACGCGGAGCGGCTCGCGCAGGAAGCCGCCAAGCAATCGCGGCATGCGACGCAGGTCATGACCGAGCGCCGGCATCACCAGGGCACGACGTTGCTGCGACAGCGCGGAGACGACTCTCCCAGCTGTGTCGCCAACTCGCTGTCGGTCCACGTCGCGCGACACCTGTCCTTAAATCAGACGGCCACGCGCGGCGTGGATGTATTCCCAGAGATTGCCGTTCATCTCGAACGCAAGACCGAGCGGGTTGCGATGGCCGTCAGACCAGACGGCTGGATGGAAGCCCTTCGCACCAGCGGATTGCCTGTCGCTGCCCTGGCTCTCGCTCGACACGCTGGGAATGCCGGCAACGTCTTTCCGCTGCTGCCCGTCCGCGGAAACCAGATGCAGCTTGCCGGACGTCTCAGTGATGAACATCCGGCTGCTGGACTGCGCCTGGACTCTGAGGCGCCACACGCATGACCCAGGCGACGACCAGCGGTGCGAGCCCGGCGACGGCAGGGATCGATCGCATCAACCATCTCCCGGCGCTTTCGGCGTCACCAGCGACGCTATCAGCCTGTGGTGAAAGTGCCGCGTGGCACCGAGGCCGCTGGCGCGCCCAGATCGCAAGGCGCGAGGAGTGAAAATATCCTCGCAATATTCGCGCGACGAGCAATGCCGCGAGGTGGGATGCGGCGACGGCCGAATGCGGTGGGTTCAACGAGACGCCCAGCCTCTGCGCGGCCTCCACCTGTCCGACGCCCAGCGGCTTCAGATACTCCTCGAGTGCTCCTACCTCGGGCTCTGCCCGCCAATGGACGGACACGGCGCGCCCTCGCTCGACAGGCTGGTCACGTGCAGGCGGCGGACCTCGATCTGCGCCTGCTCCTTGACCTCGACGGTCGGCGTCCCGCCGGAACCCGTCGCCGGCTTCGCGCTCGACTCCGTCGTGGTGGAGACGGCGGCCTCCTTCTGCGCCGAGGCGTCGACCCGGCCGCGCGCCGTCACCACCTTGTTGGCGTGGCTCCTGAACTCCTCGGCCTTGCCGACCAGCTCGTAGGTGAACGTCGGGCGCACCCGCGTCGTGGTCCGTCCGAGTTCCCCGGCGCGACCCGACTGGTCGGCCGGCGTGAGGGCGTAACTACGGCCGTCGATGTTGGCCGTCAGACAGCCGGTCACGTTGACTTCCTGTCCACTGCCCTGCTGGCCTTGGCTGCGCGTCGGCTCGGCGCCTCGAGCGGCTGGCGACGTCGGGGTGGGTTGCGACTGCGACGTCGAGGACGTCGGCTGCGCCGGCGACTGCGCGATGGTCGGCATCGAGCCAGCCGCGATCAACCCGACGGCCAGCGAACAGATACGAAGCATGGGGGTGCCTTTCATGACCCTGATGAAAAGCAAAGCGCGTGCCTCCGAGTGGGGTCCGCGACATCGCCGCCGCGCGACCGGTCCGCACGCCGGCTGTGTCTATCATTCCTACATGCGGCCCGAGTGACCGGGCCTGTCAGGCCCGCCGCCCACGGAAGAAGTCCTGGAGCACCCGCTGCGCCTCGGCAGCCAGCACCCCTTCGCCGACCTGGACGATGTGGTTCAGACCGGGTCGACACAACAGCTGCGCAGTCGAGACCACCGCGCCGGCGCGCGGTTCACGCACCCCGAAGACCAAGCGGGCAATCCGCGCGTGGACCAGCGCTCCTGCGCACATCGCGCACGGCTCGAGGGTGACGTACAGCTGACTGCCGGTGAGACGGTAGTTGCCGAGGTACGCGGCAGCCTGACGGATGGCGACGATTTCGGCGTGGGCCGACGGGTCACGCGCGCCAATCGGGCGGTTCACACCTCGCCCGATGATCACGCCGTCGAGCACGACCACCGCGCCGATCGGCACTTCGCCGGCCGCTCCGGCGGTCGCCGCCAACCGCAGCGCCTCACGCATCAGCGTCTCGTCCGTGGCGACCACAGTCACGGGCGCGACGCCAGACGAGGCGGTCCCGGTCTTCGACCCTGCCTCCCAGTCACGGCGCGGTCTTCAGGAATGCCCGCAGCGCGTCCAGATCCGCGGGCTTGGTCAGGTGCGCGTCGCATCCCGCCTCGAGCGCACGCAGCCGATCCCGCTCCTGCCCCCAACCGCTGATCGCGACGATGCGCAGGCGGGATCCAAACCGCTCGCGCAGCTGACGCGCCACCTGGTCGCCGCCGATGTCGGGCAGGCCGATGTCGAGCAGCACCGCATCGGGTCGCATCTCGATCGCACACCGGATCGCGCTGTGCCCATCGTAGGCGGCCATCGCCTCGTGACCCTCGAGCGCCAGCAGGGCCACCAGCGAGTCAGCCGCGTCACGATTGTCGTCGACCACCAGCACGCGCCGCCCGCGCACCGACCGCGCCGTCGTCGGGCGCAGCACCGCCTGCTCGGTCGACGCCGAGTGACACGGCAACGTCACCACGAAGGCGCTACCGGCGCCAGGACCCGCGCTGTGAGCCTCGATCGTGCCGTCGTGCAATGTGAGGATGGCGCGCGCGAGCGAGAGTCCCAGCCCGAGCCCGCCGCCGCCGCGCGAGCTCTCGACCTGCGAGAAGGCACTGAAGATCGGCCCGATCTGATCCGGCTGCAGGCCGACCCCGTTGTCGCGCACCGTGATCCGGGCGCGGACGCCGCCCGGCTCATCGTCAACGACCTCGCTCTCGAGCGCGATCTGCCCCCGCACCGGCGTGTACCGCGCCGCGTTGTTGAGCAGATTGGCGAACACCTGCGTCAGGCGAGCCGAGTCGCCGTCGACAACGACGTCTGGATCGGGCAGGCACACGCGCAACTCGTGCTGATGACTGGTGATTGCCGGCATGCTGGTCTCCACGGCCATGCTGATGGCGGCGTGCAGCGGCAGCGGCGCTCGCTGCATCTGCAGCTTGCCTTGCCCGACCCGGGCGACGTCGAGCAGGTCGTCGAGCAGTCGGGCCATCTGCTGGACCTGACGCTCGATCGTGGCGCGCGCCCGATCGAGTTCAGGCTGGTCGGGCCCGCGCAGCCGCAGCACTTCGACTGCGTAGCGGACCGGCGCCAGCGGGTTGCGCAGCTCATGGGCGAGCACCGCGATGAACTGGTCCTTGCGGCGATCGGCGTCGGACAACTCCGCATTCAGCCGGCGCAGCGCGTCGCGGCTCTCGCGCAGCGACGCCTGAGTGCGGGCGTTCTCCACCGCGTACCAGGTGCGCTCGGCGATTTGCTCGACCAGCGCGACGTCGTCGCGGCTCCACTGCCTGGGTCTGTCATGGTGCAGCGCGAACAGCGCCACGAAACGGCCGTCCTTGACGAGCGGCACGCACAACACCGCTTGCATCTGGATGTCGCGGTAGGCCGTGCGCACCTCGGAGCTCTCGATGCGCGGGTCGCGATCGACGTCGGTGATCACCAGCGTGGTGCCGGCGCGAACTACCTCGAGGATCGGATCGCCGAATGCCGCCAGCCGATACTGCCCGCTCAGCGAGCCGACGCCGTCGACGTGATCGCCACGAACCGTGACGAACTCGCCCG
The DNA here is from genome assembly GCA_013695405.1 of Acidobacteriota bacterium. Classification (GTDB taxonomy): domain Bacteria; phylum Acidobacteriota; class Vicinamibacteria; order Vicinamibacterales; family Vicinamibacteraceae; genus Luteitalea. The sequence goes on from JACDAO010000680.1 coordinate 4,007, forward strand.
ACCCATCGATCTCGCCGTACGAGCAGCGCGTCACACCGAAGTGCGCGCCAACTCGCTGAACGATCAGCTCGGTGACCCGCGACGGATCGGCAATTGCCCGGGTCTCGTCGTGCAGCTGCACCAGCAGGCGGTGGGCCTCTTCGCTGCTACGCAAGCGTGCGTCGGCTTCCTTCTCGGCGGTGATCTCCTGCACCGCGGCGATGGTCCGCGACGGCAGGCCGTCCTCGTCGCGAATCAATCCGGCGTAGACCCGGACCCAGATGATCGATCCGTCGCGCCGCAAATAGCGCTTCTCGGTGTGGTACTCGGGCACCTCGCCGCGGGCGAACGGCCCGTACAACTCGGCGTCGCGAGCGCGGTCGTCCGGGTGGGTCAGCGCGGCGACGTCCATCCCGATCAGCTCCTGCTCGCTGTAGCCAGCGATCTCGCAGAAGCGTGGGTTGACGCGCACGAAGCGACGGGTCCGCGGATCGGCCTGGACCTTGCCGACGTGCGGCAGCGCGAAGTAGGTCTCGAACTCGCGGCCGCGTTCGCGCAGCGCCCGCTCGGCCTCGCGATGCGCGGTGATGTCGTGCACGAGCACGAAGACGCCGATGACGCGGCCATCGGCGGCGCGCTCGGGCGAGTAGGTGCCGAGCACGCGACGGGTGCCGCCGACGCGGTAGGGCAGGGTTGCTTCGAAGCGGACGGTCTCGCCGGCGAGCGCGGCGTCGAGGTGCGGCCGCACCACGGCAAAGGCGTCGGCGCCGATCACGTCCCGCATCGCCCTGCCGACGATCGACTCGACCGGCTCTCCAAACCACTCGGTATACGCGCGATTGACGAACCGGTAGACGCATTCACGATCGACGGCCGAGACCAGGGCCGGCAACGCGTCGGCCAGCGCTCGCCAGCCGTGCGCGGCAGACCACGCAGCGGCACTGGCGTCAGGGTCACGCACCACGCCGGGCGGCTTGTCCATGGGTCGGGTCATGCTACCTGATCCACTGGGTATCGTGGAGAGGCGCCGCCATGCGAGCGCCTGGGGTGCTTTACTGAGCGCACCTGTGATAGGTAGTCGGAGTGAGCCCGACACGCGTTCGATTTCACGCGAGGGAGACCAGATGGCCAACGACACGAAGAACGTCGACACCGAGAAAGCCATGCCCCGTGGCGACACCGGCGATGGCAACACCGGAGTGCCCGCCGACCAACAAGGCATCTCCAACCGGCCTGGTGACAATGACGCGGGTGCGCAGGGCGAGGACGAGTCCGAGGCGGAGCAACAGCGCCAGGCGAAACTGACCCGGGACGGCGGCGGCTTCTGAGCTGGCCCGTTATGGAAGCTTCGCCTCGGCGCGGGTATGCTGCTGCGGACATCCCCAGGCTGGAGGCGCCCGATGGACCCGACTCGACGTTCGTTTCTCGCTCTCGGCGCTGGCGCCCTCGCCGCGGCCGGCTTCCCGCGCTCGGCAGCTGCGGGCATGTTCGCGCCGGCAGCGGCGTTCAAGGTCGGTGTCACCGACTGGAACCTCCGCAAGGAAGCCAATCCCGAGTCGTTCGCGCTGGCGAAGCGCGTCGGCTTCGACGGCGTGCAGGTAAGCCTGGCCAGTGGACGAGGCGCGGCGCGGGCGCCGATCTCGGGCGACGTCGTGCAGCGCTACCTGGCGGAGTCGCGCCAACAGGGCCTGCCGATCACCTCGACCTGCCTCAACATCCTTCACACCAACTACCTGAAGTCCGACCCGCTGGGCCCGCAGCGCGTGTCGGAAGGCATCGCGCTGACCAAGGCGCTGGGCGTCGAGGTGATGCTGCTGCCGTTGTTCGGCGACGGCGCGCTGAAGACGCCGGCGGAGATGGACCGCGTCGGCGACATCCTGCGCGAGCTCGCGCCCGACGCGACCAAGGCCAACGTGATCCTCGGGCTGGAGGACACCATCTCGGCGCGCGACAACGTGCGCATCATGGATCGCGCCAAGTCACCGACCGTGCTCACGTACTACGACGTCGGCAACTCCACGGTCAACGGCCACTCGGTGATCGAGGAACTCCGCTGGCTCGGCCGCGATCGCATCTGCGAAGTGCACCTGAAGGACAACCCGCATTTCATGGGTGAAGGCACGATCGACTTCCCGGGCATCGTCGCCGCGCTCGCCGACATCGGCTTCGCGCGGTGGGCCGTCCTCGAGACGACCGCCCGCGCCGAGATGCTCGAGGACGACCTCCGCCGCAACCTGACGTTCACGCGTGGGTTGATCGCGAAGCGCAGGTGATCCCGCTCGCGTTCCTTCGCACGCGATGATCGCAAGCACCCTGGCAGCCATCGCGGACGGCGACGGCGCATTCACCATCGAGAAGATCGCGGTCGGCTCGCCATCGAGTGACGAGGTGCTCGTCGAGGTGAAGGCCGCTGGCCTCTGCCACACCGATCACGCGTCACTGTCGTGGAAGCGGCCGCTGGTGATGGGGCACGAAGGCGCCGGGGTGGTCCGTGAGGTCGGGCCAGGTGTGATCGGCGTGACGCCCGGCGACCGCGTGGTGCTGAACTGGTGCATTCCCTGTGGCGCATGTTTCCAGTGCCAACGCGGTGACACAGTGCTCTGCGAGACGAGTCGACCCGCCCACGTGCTGGAGCCATCGCGCGGACACGCGCACGCCGAAGGCACCACCTGGCGCGGCCGGCCCGTGGATCGCTCGTTCAACATCGGCACGCTGTCGGGACTCGCGCTTGTGCGGAAGGAGGCGGTCACGCCGATGCCGGCTGCCGTCCCCTTCCCCGCTGCGGCCATCAGTGGCTGCGGCGTGATGACGGGGTTCGGTTCCGTCGTCAACGTGGCTCAGGTGCAGCGCGGCGAGAGTGTCGTGGTGCTGGGGTGCGGGGGCGTTGGCCTGAACATTCTGCAGGGCGCCCGCCTGTCGGGTGCGGCACCGATCATCGCGGTCGACACCAACCCGGCGGCGCTCGAACGTGCACGCACACTTGGCGCCTCCGACACGATCGTCGCGAGGCGCGACGACGTCGAGATGCGCGAGGTGGTCGAGGCCATCCGCGCTCTCACCGGCGGCCGAGGTGCCGACTACGCATTCGAGGCCACGAGCCTCGCCGCGCTCGCCTTCGTGCCGCTCCTGTTCGTGCGCGACGGCGGCCTCGCGCTCCAGGTCAGCGGCATCAACGATCCGGTCACGGTGCCGATGCCGTGGTTCATGTGGAACAAGCGATACGTGACTCCGCTCTACGGCGGCTGTCTGCCAGCACGCGACTTCCCGCGCATCTTCCGGCACTACCTGGCCGGCGAGTTGCGCCTCGACGAACTCGTCACCCGCACGTATCGGCTGGATCAGCTCGGACAGGCACTCGAGGACATGCTCACGGGCGCAAACGCCAAGGGCGTCATCGTCTTCGGGGAATGAGACGCTCTTGCCGCCTGCTGTCGCGGTTCCTGATCATGGTGTGACTGTGTTCCGCACAATCGACATCTCCGATCCTCGATTCGAGTCCGACGGGCTACGGCTTGTCACGGTCAAGAGCGCGGCGCTTCGGGGGCGGGGCGACGTCACGGTGTGGGCGCCGGCCGGCCAGACGCCGGCCGGGCTGGTCATCCTGCTGCACGGCGTGTACGGGAGCCACTGGTGCTGGGCCCTCAGGGGTGGCGCCCATCGCACCGCCGCACGACTGATCGCGTCCGGCGAGATTCCGCCGCTCGCCCTGGCGATGCCCAGCGATGGCTTGCGTGGCGACGGCACCGCCTACCTCAGGCACGGCGACGGCGCACACTTCTCGCAGTGGATTTCGGACGACGTGCCTGTGGCCGCGCGCGCGGCCCTGCCGTCACTCGACGCATCGGCGCCCCTGTTCATCGCCGGCCTCTCGATGGGCGGGTTCGGCGCCTTGCGGCTCGGCGCGACGCACGCCGCACGGGTCCGGGGCATCTCCGGCCACTCCTCGATCACGCACCTCTCGCAGATGTCGCGGTTCGTCGAGGAGGACGTGTCGTCGTTCGGCACGAGCCCGGCGCAGGCCTCGGTACTCGACGCCATCGTCGCTGCCGGCGACGCGCTTCCACCCCTGCGGTTCGACTGCGGGGTCGACGACCAGTTAATCGAGGAGAACCGCGCGCTGCACCGCGCCCTCGACGCCCGTGGCATCCGCCACACGTACGAGGAGTTCCCGGGCACCCACGAGTGGTCCTACTGGGAAACGCACATCGAGGACACGTTCCGATTCTTCGGCAAGGCGCTGCGAGGATGAGCGTCGTCCGACTATCGCGGACGCCATGCGATGGCGATGGCGGCAGCGGGCACGCCGCGCGCACAGGCCTGGCGTAAGTGCTCGCGAGGAAAGAACGTGGTGCGCCCTGCACGATTCGAACGTGCGACCTCCTGGTTCGTAGCCAGACGCTCTATCCAGCTGAGCTAAGGGCGCGTATCGGGGGACCGACGTCACTGCGAGGCGCAGCGGGCCGGGCACGAACGTCAGAATTTAGCATGGAACGCCGCCGACGCGAAAAGTGCGGCGGCCGGCGTTCTCGCTCGCGCCGGATCGGCTCGGCGCGCCGCCTATAATCAGCTGGTGTCCCATCAGGCGCACCGAGCGCAGGCGCCGACCTCCATCCGCTGCGCCGTCCTCACCATCAGCGACACCCGGACCCTCGAAACCGACAGCTCCGGCGCGGCGATCGTCAGCCTCCTCGAGGCGGCCGGGCACCAGATCAGCGCCCGCGGGCTGGTCGTCGACGACGTCACGGCAGTGCTGCGGTGGATCCAGCACCAGCGTGCGCGTGAGGAGGTCGACGCGATCATCACCACCGGCGGCACCGGCGTCAGCCGGCGTGACACGACCCACGAAGCGATAATGCAGCTGCTCGACAAGCCCCTGCCGGGCTTCGGCGAGCTGTTCAGGATGCTGAGCTTCCAGGAGATTGGCGCCGCGGCGATGCTGAGCCGGGCGTGCGCAGGCGTCTCGCAGTGCCGAATCCTGATTGCGCTGCCGGGCTCGGAGCCGGCCGTGCGGATGGCGCTGGACAAACTCATCCTGCCCGAACTCGGACACATGGTCCGCGAAGCGCGCCGCTGAGGCGCGCAGACCCTTCGACCGTCCACGTCGGCGGCGCCTGGAGCCACGATGCACAGTGATGGCCGGTACGGCGGTATGCGCCCATTCGGAGACGTCCTGCCGATCGACGAGGCGCAGCGGCGCATTCACGACGCCACCGTGCCCGTGAGTGGCGTGGAGACCATCGCACTGGCCGCGAGCGCCGGCCGGGTCCTGGCGGCGGACGTCCCGGCGCCGTTCGACGTGCCCGGCTTCGACCGGTCGGCCATGGACGGGTACGCGGTGCGGATCGGCGACCTGGCCGGCGCCACCGATCAGCACCCGGTCTGGCTGCGGCTGGCCGGGAGATCGCGCCCGGGCGCCGTACCGGAAGCCCCGCTCGCGTCCGGGGCCTGCCTCGACATCGCCACCGGTGCTCCCTTGCCTGCGGGCGCCGACGCGGTGGTCATGGTCGAGCGGACCACACGCGACGATGACCGGGTCCGCTTCGCGCGCCAGCCGACGGCTGGCGACCACGTGTCGCAACGCGCCCACGACGTCCGCGCCGCGGCGGTTGTGCTGCGCGCCGGCCAGGTGCTGTCGCCGGCGCGGCTTGGCGTCGCCGCGTCGTTCGGACTGCGTGTGCTGCCGGTCCTCCGCCGTCCATTGGTGGCACTGATCTCCAGTGGCGACGAACTGCTCGATCCCGGCGCCGCCGCGATTGACCGACCACCGGCTGTGCCTGCACCGGGGCGGATCTACGACGCCAACCGCGAGATGCTCGCGGCGATCTGCACAAGCAACGGCGGCCACGTCCGGAGGCTGCCGCTGGTGCGCGATCACCTCGACGCGTGGCACGCCGCCTTCGACGCCGCCGCCGATGCCGACCTGCTGGTCTGCTCGGGTGGCAGCTCGGTTGGCGAGCAGGATCTCGGCATCGACGTCATCACGGCGCGTGGCACGGTGCTCTTCCACGGCATCGCGGTGAAGCCGGGCAAGCCGACCGCATTTGCACGAATCCATCGACAACTGGTGCTGGCCATGCCGGGCAACCCGACCTCGTGCCTGTCGAACGCCTACGTGCTGCTGCAGCCGCTGGTGCGACGGCTGGCCGGGCTTCCTCCACTGCGTCCGTGCACGCACGAGGCGCGACTCGCCAGCGCCGTCCGCTCCCCGGTCGATCGCCTGCAGTACTACCCGGTGCGGCTCGACGGCGAGCAGGCCGTGCCGGTGTTCAAGGGTTCGGGCGACGTCACCAGCCTGTCCGATGCCGACGGCTACATCGCGGTGCCGGTCGGGGTCACCGAGCTGCCTGCCGGCAGCCGGGTGGCGGTGACGCTGTATTGAGAAGGGGCTGAGGGCTGGGGGCTGGGGCTGGGG
>JACDAO010000433.1 GCA_013695405.1 Acidobacteriota bacterium
GTGTACAGGACGACCGGCTGGGTGTCCGACAACCCCCACCGCGTCCGCAGCGCGGCGCGCCCAGGTCCGGGCACCAGCTCGACGTCGCCGCCCATTACGTTCTCGATGAGCACGGCCCGGTCGCTCACACCCATCGCGGCAACGGTGTCCTGCAGATCCTGGCAAATGGTGATCACCACCCGCGAACCGTGCACCATGTGCTGCTCGGCCCGGTCGAACAGCCAGCGCAGCAGCCGCGACCGCGAGTAGCGGAAGTTGCCGAGCTGCTGCGGCAAGCTCGAGTGCATGTCGTACAGGTGCGGGATGCTGAGCCGTCGCCCCAGCCAGACGCCGAGCACCCCCGCCTCCTCGTGCGAGTGGATGGCGTCGTAGCGCTGGCCGCCGAGGAAGGCCGCGCGCAAGGCCGTCACCGCCAGGAGCAGGTCGAGCAGCACCTTGGTCAGCGACGGCCCGATCGGCACGCGCCGGATCAGCGGCGGACGCCACGACCGCAGGATTCGCAGGTTCGGCAGGCTGACGTCGCGTCCGAACGGATAGGTGACCAGGTCGACCGCATGGCCGTCCTCGACCAGGGCCTTGATCCGGTGGTACTCGCTGAAGGGCGTGCCGCGCGGCTCGAAGAAGGGCTCAGGGGCCAGCATGAGAATCCTGAGCGGGGCGGTGGGGGGTGTCACGGTGAAAGTGGACCTGCGTGTGGCCGGAACCGGCCACGCGTCTCAGTATAGACCAGCGGATCCGGTTGCCCTGTCCCGGAGCGCGTGGTACCGTCTGCTACTCCCGCGTCCCCGCCAGAGCGTGGCCGTGCACCCTGCCCTGACCCGCATGTCCGACGCGTCCGGCCGCGCTCGTCGCGCCGTCTCCCTGCTCGTCAAGCTCAGCGTCAGCGTGGGCCTGCTGGTGCTGCTGTTCCGCCAGACCGACGTCGGGGCCGTCACTGGGCGGCTGCGCCAGATCGACCCGCGCTGGGTTGCGGTGGCCCTGCTCGCTCAGGCGTTGCTGCTGGTGGTCAGCGGGTGGCGGTGGCGTCGGCTCCTGAGCACCCAGAACGTCCACGCCTCCACCTTGCAGTTGACGCTGTCGTGTCTGGTGGCGAATTTCTTCAACAACTTCCTGCCGAGCAACATCGGCGGTGACGTGATGCGGATAGCCGACACGGCGCCGCTGACTGGCTCGCGCACGGTCGCCACCGCGGTTGTCCTGCTCGATCGCATGCTCGGCCTGATCGCGCTGTTCGCGGTTGCCGCGACCGGGTCCCTGTTGCTGCGCCACGCCTTGCCGGGCACCGGCTATCTGTGGGTGTTACTCGTCTTCGGGGCGGTGTCGGCCACGATCGTCGTCTCGCAGCCGGCGCTGGTGCCGCGCCTGCTCCGGCCGCTGACGCGGGTGCGCGAGGACTGGGTCACCGAACGGCTGAGCCGCCTGGAAGACATGTTGGCCCGGGTGAGCGGGCGCCGCGCGGTGATGGTGCAGGCCTTCGCCGGGGCGCTCGTGGTCCAGTTGCTCGGCGTCGCCTTTTATCTGTGCGTGGCGTACGGCCTGCACATCGAACTGCCGGTCCGCGACGCACTGGTGATCGTCCCGGTCAGCCTGGTGATCCAGTTGGCACCGGTGTCGATCAACGGCTTCGGCGTGCGCGAAGCGGTCTTTTCCTATTTGTTTGCGCGCCTCGGCCACGCCGTGGACGCGGGCCTGGCGCTGTCGATTGGCGGCGCCGCGCTGTTGATCCTGGCCTCTCTCCCGGGTGGCCTGGTGTTTCTCACTCGGCGAAGCCTCATGATGACGCCCGCTCCGTCCGATACGCCTTAGAGGAGGTGTGCTTGCCGCGGCGGATGGCCGCGGACCTCCTGTTCCAACGAGGACGCTCCATGGACACACCGATCCGATTTTCTCCGCTCGTACTCCTGGCCATCTGTGCCGTCAGCCTGACCGGCTGCGAGTCCAGCAAGAGCCGCAATCCGCTCAGCCCGACCGTGGCCGGGCCGATCTCGGGCGTGACCATCACCGCTCCCAAGCCCCTCGAGCCCGTGAACGGCCAGAAGATGACCTCCGGCAGCCCGGTGACCCTGCTGCTCGAGAACGCCGCGACGACCGGCGAACGTCAGCTGTGGATGCAAGTCGAGATTGCTAGCGACGCCGGGTTCCAGAGCAAGGTGCACCTGGCCGACAAGGTGACGCTCGGCGACGGCGGCCGCACCACGTATAGCGTCGCGCTGCCGGGCGCCGGCGCCAAATACTTCTGGCGGGCGCGAGCCCTCGATGGCGCGAACACCGGTGAGTTCTCGGCGCCGGCCAACTTCGAACTGCAGGATCCGGTGGTGATCGACACCCCGCAACTGGCCTCGCCGACCGGCGGCCAGAGCACCCCGGTCGTGCCCGACCTGACGGTGGTGAACGGCAAGGCGACCGGGCCGGTGGCCGGGCCGGTCGTCTACCGCTTCGAGGTCGCCGCCGACAGTGCCTTCACGCGCATGGTCGCGGTGCTGACCGTGGCGCGCAGCGGGGCGTCAGTGACCAGCGTCCAGGTCGCGGGCCTGGCCCACAACACCCCCTACTTCTGGCGCGTCAACGCCAGCGATGGCGTGGTGACCAGTCCGATGTCCGCCGCCCAGAGCTTCCGCACCGAGGCCGCACCGCCGCCGCCGCCGCCACCGCCCGCCCCGACGCCCTCGCCGAGCGTGCCGACGCCGACCGCCCCGACAC
>JACDAO010000697.1 GCA_013695405.1 Acidobacteriota bacterium
GCGTACAGGAAGTCGACCAGGTTGGCGAGCAACCACTCGGCAGCCGGCGCGTTGTCGAGTGTCACGACCTGCGCGCCGCGGCGCGCCAGCGCCGAGGCCGTCAGCTCAGGGTCCGGCAACCCGTACGCGGCGTGCTCCTCGAGGAAGGGAATGCTCTGATCACTGATCTGCTGGGCCAGCCGGCGGAAAATGTCCTCCAGATGTCGCGTCGTGCTGGTGCCGAGCGGCGTGGACAGGATGACCGCGCGCGAGCAGACGCGCAGGCATTCATCCAGGAACAGCGGGCGGTCAGCCAACGGCACGTGCTCGAGTACCTCGAGCGTCAGCACCACATCGAAGGTCGAATCGGCAAACGGCAGTGCCGCCCCCGGGGCCAACTGCGTGATGTCGTCGCGACCGAAGGTATCGACGTCGGCCCGGTGCAGTTCACACCAGGGTGGCAGCACGGCATCCACCAGTGACTCGGCACCCGCCCCGAGATCGAGCAGGCGCAGGCGCCCATCGGGCGAGGCCGGCCGTAACTCCGCGAGAATGGCGCCGATCAGGCGATAGCGGTGAGCGAGGTCCGGCTGGAGTGAGGAGATCGTCATGCCGGGCAACTCAGGCCTCCGCCGCGCCGGCAAGGTCGCTGCTCCGAGGCGCTGTCCTGGCGTGCACCGTGACCCGGCGTGTGCTCGGCAGGCACACCCCGAACACCATGCGACCGGGAACGGGATCGTGTACGTGGACGATTAGCATGTTTTCGACGTAGTCCATCCAGCGGTGCTCGAGCTGGTTGTACGCAATCGAGGGACTGACCGAGTAGTAACCGGGTTTGAGCTCGACATTGAACTCGAACACGTAGGTGAGCACGTCGCCCTTGTGCGCGGCACGTTCGGGTACCCACTCCTGGTGGGTGTTGATCCCAATGACGTGCAGGTTGAGGCGATCCTTGATGTAGAAGCCAACGAGGTGCTGGGCCTGGTCCTCCAGGAACTCGCACGTGACGTGCAAACGGGCAAGCCCGTGCAGCGGCACCTGCGCAGTCCGCTCGCCCCGCTCGTTGCGTATCTCGCAGCCGACGATCCGGGCGGTGCCGTCCCCGAAGCGAAACAACTGAAACTCCGGCAGTTCGTCGCTGGTTGCCGCCATGGCCGCGTCCGCCTCGACGTGTGTTGCCAGCGGCAGCGCGCCCAGGTCCTGTGCCGCCGGAGCCGCATCTGGCAGCGCCGCCGGCTCGTCGAACGCGTGCATGCGCGCCATGTCGTAGCCGGTCGATGCGAAGGCGAGGTACCAACTCACCGTATGCGCAGGCTGCCCCTGTTGCACCACGTGGCCATCGTGCAGCACGTAGGCCTGCGAGCACAGCCGCATCACCGCGTCGGTGTCGTGGCCCACAAACAGCATCGACACCCCATCGTCCTGCATTCGCCGCAACTGCGTCATGCAGCGCGCCATGAAGCGCGCATCACCCACTGCCAGCGCCTCGTCGACGATGAGCACTTGCGGATCGATGTTGATCGCGGTGGCGAATGCAAGACGCACCAGCATGCCCGACGAGTACGCCTTCACCGGGACCTCGAGGAAGTCGCCAATGTCGGCAAACGTCAAGATACGGTCGTAGCGCTCCGCGATCTCGGCATCGCTCAGACCGAGGATCCGCGAGTAGAGGAGCACGTTCTCGCGCCCCGTGAACTCCGGATTGAATCCGGTCCCGAGTTCGAGCAGTGCCGAGAGGCGTCCTCGTACGACCACCTGCCCCTCGCTCGGCGGCAGCGTCCCGGCGACGATCTGCAGCAGCGTCGACTTGCCCGCGCCGTTGCGGCCGAGGAAGCCGACCGTCTCGCCACGGCGGACCTCGAACGACACATGGCGTAGCGCCCAGAACTTACGGTGGTAGGTGCGGGTGCCGGCGGCGAGGAACTCGCGCAGCCGGTCGCCCGGTCGCTCATAGATCTGGTAGACCTTGCCTACGTCCTCCGCGACGATGGCGAGATCGTCGGGCGTCGCGGGGGGCGACCCCTCAGAGGACATCGGCAAAGCCCCTCCGCAACGCCTGGAACAACATCCACCCGGCGGCCATCACCGCGAGCCCCGCGCCCAGATACGCAG
>JACDAO010000716.1 GCA_013695405.1 Acidobacteriota bacterium
GCGTACAGCAGGCCGATGCGTTGGCCGACGTCGCGCGAGCCGCCGAGGGCCGACTTCACGACCAGCGGCAGGGTGGCGCCCATGAGTACGGTGGGAACCAGCAACACCGCGAACGACAGCGCAAACCGCAGCGCTGTCAACTGCGTGAGCTTTCCAGCCAGTGCCGGATACCATCCGACATAGACGGCGCTCACGGCGCCCAGTGCCCACGGCGTGACCAGCGCGGTCAACCCGACCAGCAGCTCGGCAATCCCGAACAGCCACAGCGGCCGGCGGCTGCGCTCGGCGACCCGACCGGCCAGGACGCTGCCCAGCGCCAGGCCGCTCATGAAGCTCGCGAGCACGGCGCTGGCCGCGTACACCGTCACGCCGAAGACGAGCCCGAGCAGACGGAGCCACAGCGTCTGGTAAATCAGGGCGCAGAAGCCCGAGAGAAAGAAGAGTGCGAGGAGAAGCGGCAGGAGCCAGGACGCAGTGAGAGGGGGGCCGTGATCCCCGCGAGGCTGAGCCGACATCAAGACGATGCTATCAGAGCGACGTCGCGCGAATGCCGTCCACTCAGATGGAAATCGTGCCTTCGAGGTAGCAGACGGCGGCCTCCAACTGACGCCCGTACGCCCGTCGGACAAGTCCGACGGCTACACCCTGTAGCCCGAAGCCCTCCCCTATAGCCCGAAGCCTTCCCCGTGACGTCCGGGTCGAGGGCCAGCCGCGTCGGGCAGCCGCATCAGATGATCACGCGCCAGCCGCGCGGGTCGGGGTCGAGCCCGTACTGCAGCCGCGTAATCGCGTCGTAGAGCCGCTGGGCGATCGGACCCGGCTGACCGCCATTGATGACCAGGTCGCCGTCGGCGCCGGTCAAGGTCCCGACCGCCTGGATCACGGCGGCGGTGCCGACGCCGAACACCTCCTGCAATGTCCCGGCGCGGTGCGCCGCGGTCAGCTCGGTGATCGAAATCACCCGCTCCTCGACCGGCATGCCCCAGTCGCGGGCCAGCGTCAGCACCGTGTCGCGGGTGATGCCGGGCAGAATGCTGCCGCCGAGCGGCGGGGTGATCAGCATGCCGTCGATCACCAGGCACAGGTTCATCGTGCCGACTTCCTCGAGGTACTCGTGCTCGATCGCGTCGAGCCACAACACCTGGTCGCAGCCTCGCGCCCGTGCCTCCTCGGCCACCTGCAGGCTGGCGACGTAGTTGGCGGCCGCCTTGGCGGCGCCGATGCCGCCCTTGACCGCGCGAACCCGTTCGCGCTCAACCCAGATGCGGACCGGACGCAGGCCGCCGGCGTAATACGCGCCGACCGGTCCGGTGATGACGTAAAAGGTGTAGCTCTGCGAGGCGCGCACGCCGAGGAACGCCTCGGTGGCGATGATCGTCGGGCGAATGTAGAGCGCGGTGCCGGGTGCCGACGGCACCCAGTCGCGGTCGGCGGCGACCAGCTGGGCGATGCCCTGCACGAACAGCGTCTCGTCGATCGCCGGGATCGACAGCCGCAGCGCCCCGGTGGCCATGCGGTGCGCGTTGCGATCGGGCCGGAACAGCGCGATCTGGCCGTCGGCGAGGCGGTAGGCCTTGAGGCCTTCGAACATCGCCTGCCCGTAGTGCAGGACCGACGCGGCCGGATCGAGCGCCAGCGGCCCATACGGCACGATCCGTGGCTGCGCCCAGCCGTCGCCCGCGACGTAGTCGACCAGCAGCATGTGGTCCGCGAAGTACTTGCCGAAGCCGAGCTGGTCTTCGGACGGCCGCGGTCGTGGCGACGAGGTCCTGGTGACGGGCAGCGGCGGCGCGGACGTGGCGACGGACATGGTGCGGACCCTCCTCCGGCGGGGCGATGCCGGAAGCGGAATTGTAGCAGCGCCCCCCGATGCCGCTTGCGTCGACACCGGCGGCAGCGTACCGTGTCGTTCGGCCGGCCGCCAGGACGCGGCGGACGACCGAACTCGCGTGACGACCACTCCCCTCAGGTCCTGGCTGCTGTCCGGTCTCGATGCCGACGCGGCTACCGCCGCCCAGCACGCGCACAAGGCCCCTTGGTGGCGGGTGATGTGCCTCACCGGGGTGGATTATTTCTCCACCCTCGGCTACCAGCCAGGGATCGCGTTCCTCGCGGCCGGGGTGTTGTCGCCTCTGGCCACGCTGGTGCTGGTGGCGCTCACCCTGGGCGGCGCGCTGCCGGTCTATCGCAAGATCGCCGCGCTCAGCCCGCACGGCCAGGGCAGCATCTCGCTGCTCGAGCAGCTGCTCCCGCGCTGGCGCGGCAAGGCGCTGGTGCTGATCCTGCTCGGGTTCGCTGCCACCGACTTCGTCATCACCATCACGCTCTCGGCGGCCGACGCCACCGAACACATCATCCACAACCCGTTCGCGCCCGCCTGGCTCGATCAACCCGTCTTGCTGACACTGCTGCTGCTGACCGGGCTTGGCGCGGTGTTCCTCAAGGGCTTCCGCGAGGCGATCGGCTTCGCGGTGGTGATCGTCGTCGGCTATCTGGCCTGCAACGCGATCGTGCTCTGCGTGGAATTGTGGAACGTCGCGAGTCATCCCGAGCTGTTCAGCAAGTGGCGGCTCGACCTGTTCGCGACGCACGGCCACCCCCTGCGGATGGCCGGGCTGGCGTTCTTCCTGTTTCCGAAGCTCGCCCTCGGCCTGTCCGGATTCGAGACCGGCGTGGCGGTGATGCCGCTGGTTGCCGGCGACGCCGGCGACACCGAGGCCGAGCCGCGCGGGCGGATCCGCAACACCGGCCGGCTGCTGACCACGGCCGCCGTACTGATGAGCGTGCTGCTGCTGGCCAGCAGCGTCGCCACGACCCTGTCGATTCCCGCCGAGGCGTTCGCCGAGGGTGGGGAGGCCCGCGGCCGCGCCCTGGCCTATCTGGCGCACCGGGATCTCGGGCTCTGGTTCGGCACCGTCTACGACCTGCTGACGATCGCGATCCTGTGGTTCGCCGGCGCATCGGCGCTGGCCGGCCTGCTGACCCTGATCCCGAAGTACCTGCCGCGCTACGGCATGGCCCCCGACTGGGTGCGGGCGACGCGGCCGCTGGTGCTGATCATCCTCGGCGTCACTTTCCTGGTGACCATCCTCTTCAAGGCCGACGTCGAGGCCCAGGGCGGCGCCTACGCCACCGGCGTGCTGGTGTTGATGACCTCGGCGGCGCTGGCCGCGACCATTCACGCCCTCCAGCACCGCGGCTGGGTGTGGGGGTTCGGCGTGATCACCCTGGTCTTCGTCTACACCACGCTGCTCAACATCTACGAACGGCCCGAGGGCCTGAAGATCGCCAGCACCTTCATCCTGGCGATCGTCGTGGCGTCGCTGACCTCGCGGGTGCTGCGCAGTACCGAGTTGCGGATCACCACCGTCCGCCTCGACGAGACCGCCGTCAGCTTCCTGACGTCGCTGACCGCACCGACCGTGCGGATCATCGCCAACCGGCCCGACAGCGGACTGGAGTCCGAGTACGCCGGCAAGTGGCGCGAGGCCCGCAGCAGCCACAACCTCGAGTCGCTCGGCAACGTGCTGTTCCTCGAGGTGCAGACCGGAGACGCGTCCGAGTTCGTGGACGACGAACTGGACGTCGCCGGGGTGCAGGTCGGACCCTACCGGGTGCTGCGCTGCAAGAGCCCGGCGGTGCCCAATGCCATTGCCGCGCTGCTGCTGCACGTACGCAACATGACGGGTCGCGTGCCGCACGCCTACTTCGGCTGGACCGAAGGCAACCCAATCGCCTACCTGCTGAAGTTCATGGCCCTCGGTGAGGGCGACACCGCCCCGGTCACGCGAGAGGTGCTGCGGCAGATCGAGCCCGACCCGCACTGGCGTCCCAGGATCCACCTGGGTTGACGCCGAGCGCCTGCAGCCGGGCTGGTATCGGCGCGGTCACCATCAGCGGCGCGTGGGTCATCGGATGCGGCATCGCCAGTCGCCACGCATGCAGCGCCTGCCCGTGCAGTTGCGCCACCTGCGCGCGCGTGTCGTCGGGCAGCCGCGCCTCGGCAGCGTGGTGGCGATAGATCGGGTCGCCAGCGACCGGCCAGCCCGCCTCGAGCAGGTGCGCGCGAATCTGATGCAGCCGCCCGGTGCCCAGCGTGCATTCGAGCAACGCCAGCCCCTCGGCAAGTGGCCATAGCGAGCGCAGGCGCCGATAGTGCGTGAGGCTCGGCCAGCCGTCCTCGACCACGCCCACCCGCGGCGGACGCGCGGCGACCTTGCCCAGCGGCCAGCGCAGCGTGCCCTGCCGATGCGGCTCGCCGATGACCACGGCGAGGTAGGTCTTGGTCGCCAGGTCGGAGCGGAGCAGACGCGCGGCGCGCGCATGCACGGTGCGCGACTTGGCCACCAGCAGCACCCCGGAGGTCTCCCGATCGAGCCGGTGCACCAAACCCGGCCGCGCCGTACTCTCCTCCCAGGCCTGCGCCTGGTGCAGCAGGGCGTTGAACAGCGTGCCCGACTGCAGCCGCCCGGTCGGATGGCTGACCATGCCGGCCGGCTTGTGCACCACCACCAGCCATTCGTCCTCGAACAGCACCGGCACGTCGATCGCCTCGGCACGATGGACCAGCCGGACGCGGGGCCGCGGCAGCGTCACCACCACCTCGTCGCCGGCCCGCAGCGGCGACGCCGCGCGTCGGCCGGACGTGCCGTTGACGGTTATCAGGCCAGCCGCCATCCAGCGCTGGACGCGCGTGCGTGACAGGCCGGGCTCGTCGGCGAGCCGCCGCACGACGGCCTGATCGAGGCGCAACCGTTCGTCGCCGCGATCCGCGACGAAGCGCCGCTCGAGGACCACGGGGGGCGTGCTCACGTGCTCAGCCTGAGACGCGCCGCCACGCCGTCGAGCAGCGCGAACACCGCCCACACCAGCACCAGTGTGAGCAGCAGGTCACTCGGCCAGTGCGCGCCGACGCGAATCCGTGCCCACGCACCAGCGAGGATCGCGCAGGTCGCCAGCGCCGCCAGCACGGTGCCGCCCGGACGGGCCCGCGATCGCCAGGCGTACGTCGCCACCGGCAGCCAGGTGCTGTACCACATCGTCGCGAACGTCGATGGGAACGAGAACCCGCTCGAGCGGGTCACCACCTCGATCAGCGACGGCGAAGGCCGCGACCGGCCGACCAGTATCTTCAGCGGCTCGCCGGCATACCACCAGATCAGCATCAGCGCGACGGTGACCAGCAGACCGCGGACGCGCGCCCGCCAGGTCGCCAGCAACACGCCCACTCCCAGCAGGCCGTACAGCACCGGCCGGGCGACCAGCGAGCCGATCGTTGCGGCCGGACCGGGGCCGATCCCCAGGCGCTGGATCGAGCGCGCGACCTCGACGTCGCCGGGCAGGCGCGGCGTGAGCATCGCCAGCGCGAGGGCCACCACCGCCAGTAACAGCGGGATGTACCAGGGGAACGGCTTCGAGGATTTCGCCATGCGTGTCCGTGTCCAGTCGTCGAGCCGGCCGCAGGCCGGGACTGCCCGCGCCCTGCGCCCAACACCGAAGTATATGCAAGGGGAGCCGGGAGTCATGCCTCGCGGTGGCCAGCGGCCATGGGACACTTGTCCGACGCGAGGCGGGAATCGGGCCGTGGATCGGCGTCAGGGGCGTGGCGGCGCGGCGGACCTATGGCGCCGGCGTGTGGGGGCGGCCGGTCGACGCGCGTGCGACGAGTTCACGTGCCGTGGCGAGGGCGGCGTCGCGAGCCGGGTCGCGTCCGGCGGCCAGATCATCGCGGGTGACGCGCACCGGCCAGTCCGGTCTCACGCCCTGCCCCTCGAGCCGGCGGCCCGCCGGCGTGAAGTAATCGTATTCGCTGACCGACAGCTCGCCGCCCCCCGGTAGCGGACGCGGGCTGGTCGTCACCAGCACGCAACCGCAGGTCGTCTCGCCGACCACCACCGCGCGCCCCGCCTCCTGCAGTGCCGCGGCGAAGGTCTCGGAGGCGCTGGCCGATGCCGCATCGACCAGGATCACCAGGGGGCCGTCGAAGTTGCCCTCAGACGACGAGGGCACCCGCCGCAGTCGGGAGGCACCGGCCCGGGCCACCTGCCGGCCGAACGGCAGCCGGTGGGGCGTGAACAGGTCGGCGATCGCCAACGCTTCCTGCAGACTGCCGCCGCCGTTGCCACGCAGATCGACGACCACGGCTCGCGCCTCGGCGTGGGTACGCAGCGCGGCGGCCACCGTCGCCCTGATCGGGCCGCGGAACTGGTTCCAGCCGAGCACCAGGACCTCGTCCTCGCGCGCCACGGTGACACGTGGCGGCTGGTCCACCACCGTACGCGTCAGCACCGCGTCGACACGGGTGCCGTCCAGTCGCTCGACGGTCAGACGCGGCTGCGCGGCGGCGTGGCGAATCACGCCGCGCAGCGCCAGCAACCGACTGGCTCGCGTGGACGAGGACGGCTCCGAGCGCAGCGCCTGCGCGAGCAGCTCGTCGACCGACTGCCCGTCGATCGCCACCAGCCGATCGCCCGGCATCAGCCCGGCAGCGCGGGCCTCGTCGGAGACGACGCGCGACACGGCGATGGTCGAGCCGAGATCCTGCAGCGCGATTCCGAGCGACAGGCTCTGGTGCCGCTCGCGCAGTTGTCGCTCGAGAGGCGACCGCACCCGGGTATGGGCATCGGCGAGCTGCCCGACGAACTCGTCGAGCACCTGGTACACCGACGCGGTGGTCGGCGCCGCATCGACCCGCGCCAGGTACTGCCGCCGCAGCGCGCCGAGCGGCACCTGCCGCAGGGTCGGGTCGTAGTAGTGCCGGACCACGTCCTGGTAGACGTCGTCCAGCAGGGTGCGGCGCTGGAGCGGCGACAACCTGACGTCAGGCACCAGTTCGGCTGCGACGGCGCCCCTCGGCCGGGCTGGCCCGGCATCGGCAGGGGGCATTTGCAACAGAAGCAGTAGCAGGGGAGCCAGCGCCGCGGTCATCTTGCTCTCGGACGTCGGGACCGCCACGCCGGACGGGCGCGGACGTCGTCGCCCCGTCGCGAGCATACGCCGCCCCTATGATGTGAGGCATGCTGCTGGCGCTCCTCCTCATGGTGCAGACCCCGACGCCGCCCCCGCTCGACCTCGCACACGCCGACGCGCTGGCCTCGCTCGCGCTGGCCTGCGTGCACCAGGAATATCCCAACAAGATCGCCCACACCCTGGCCGGTGACGCCGATGCGCGTCCGCCGCGGCAGCTGACGCCGGTGTTCTACGGCTGCTTCGACTGGCACTCGTCGGTGCACGGTCACTGGCTGCTGGCGCGGGTCGCGCGGCTGCATCCGGGCACACCACTCGCGGGGC
The DNA here is from genome assembly GCA_013695405.1 of Acidobacteriota bacterium. Lineage (GTDB taxonomy): Bacteria > Acidobacteriota > Vicinamibacteria > Vicinamibacterales > Vicinamibacteraceae > Luteitalea. Next base: position 7,291 of record JACDAO010000716.1, read on the forward strand.
GGGCCGAGGCGGCGCTCGAAATCAGCTTCACCGCCGAGCGCATCGCCGGTGAGCTCGCGTACCTGCGCGCGCCCGGTCGCCAGGAGTTCGAACGGCCGTACGGCCTGGCGTGGCTGCTGCAGCTGACGCAGGAACTGCGCGAATGGCGCAGCCCGGACGCAAGGCGCTGGGCCGCGGCGTTGGCGCCGCTCGAGGAGGAAGCGGTGCGCCGGCTGTCCGACTGGTTGCCCAAATTGACCCGCCCGATTCGTACCGGCGAGCACTCGCAGACCGCGTTCGCCTTTGGACTTGGACTCGACTGGGCGCGACAGGCCGGGCACGCGGCCTTCGAGCACCTCCTCCTCGAACGCTCGCGGGCGTTCTACCTCGCCGACACCGCATGTCCGCTGGTGTACGAACCCTCCGGACAGGACTTCGTGTCGCCGTGCCTGGCCGAGGCCGACCTGATGCGCCGTGTGCTGCCGGGCCCCGAGTTCAGCGCCTGGCTGTCGGTCTTCCTGCCGCAGATCCCGCAGGGTTCGACCGCGACTGCCGACTGGCTCGAGCCTGGAGTCGTGCTCGACGCCAGCGACGGCAAGCTGGCCCATCTGGATGGATTGAACCTGAGTCGGGCGTGGATGCTCGACGGCCTGCTGTCGGCCCTGCCGGCCGACGATCGACGTCGCCCGGCGCTCACCGCCGCAGCCGCCCGGCATCGCGCGCTCGGTCTGGCCGCGGTCACCGGCGCCCACTACGCCGGCGGGCACTGGCTCGGCACCTTCGCGGTCTACCTGACCTCGGCGCGCGGGCTACGGTAGCAGCCCGCTGTGAGCGGCCTTGCTCACGGTGTCGCCGCGGCGGATACGACCGCTCACGACAACTTTGGCATAGATGCCGCGCAGCTTGTGGGGCCCGCCAGCGGCCAGCGGTCCTCCTCCGGGCAGATCGCCGCGATCGCGCGGATGTTCATCAGGGTGATCTGCAAGTCCGGCATGTGAGGTAGCGTGAGGTGCCCGTCCACTTCCCTGATGCATCGCGTCCACTGGGACGATCGGCCCGACGACGGACCGTGACAGGGAACACCGGCTCGGCGCGGTTCGTCTCTTGCCGCGCCAGCGCAGCGTCAGGAGGACGCTGATGTCCAGATACCGACACAACCTGCCACAACGTCGAGACGGCCGCCTGTTTCTCACCGATGGCGGTCTCGAGACGACGTTGATTTTCCATCAGGGCATCGACCTCCCTGACTTCGCGGCCTTCCCGCTGCTGGAGCGTCCCGAAGGCCAGGCCGTGCTGCTGGCCTACTTCGAGACCTACGTGGCGCTCGCCGTCCGGCATCAGACCGGCCTGGTGCTCGAGACCGTTACCTGGCGCGCCAATCCTGACTGGGGCGCGCGTCTCGGCTACGACGCCGCGGCGCTGGCCGACGTCAACCGCCGCGCGGCGGCCATGCTCGAGCCGGTGCGTCTGGCCCACGACTCGGCAACCACGCCGATTGTAGTCAGCGGCTGCGTCGGACCACGCGGCGACGGCTACACGCCGACGCTGGTGATGTCGCCGTCCTACGCCGAGGCGTATCACCAGCCGCAGATCGAGGCGCTGGCCGGCTCGTCGGCCGACCTGGTCACGGCGTTCACGCTCAACTACGTCGACGAGGCGATCGGCATTGCGCGCGCCGCGCGGCACGCCGACATGCCGGTCGTCCTGTCGTTCACGGTCGAGACCGACGGGCGGCTGCCGACCGGGACGACCATTGGCGAGGCGATCGAGGCGGTCGACGCCGACACCGACGGCTACCCGGCCTACTACATGATCAACTGCGCGCATCCGACCCACTTCGAGGGCATGCTGCACGCGGACGCGCCATGGGCGGCGCGGATCAGGGGCCTGCGGGCCAACGCCTCCTGTCGCAGTCACGCCGAGCTGAACGAGGCGACCGAACTCGACACCGGCAATCCGGACGACCTCGGCAGCTGGTACGCGACGCTGAAGCAGCGTCTGCCGCAGTTGACCGTGCTGGGCGGCTGCTGCGGCACCGACCACCGCCATGTCGACGCGATCGGCACGGCCTGTCGGCGGTTGTTCGCCAGCACGTGAGGCCCGACCGCACGGCTTGCTACCATGTGCGCGTCGATGACCCGCACATCTGCCGTGCCGATCTCCCTGCTCCGTCCGGTCATGCTGGCGGGGCTCGCACTGCTGTCCGCTCTCGGACCTGAACGGCCGCTGGCGACGCAGGTCGCCGCGGCGGCGCAGGCACCTGTCGCCGGTGCCGACGCCGATGCCGCATTCGGCGGCCTGCACTGGCGCCACATCGGCCCGCAC
>JACDAO010000727.1 GCA_013695405.1 Acidobacteriota bacterium
GCAATCGTCAGGCCGGCTTAGTCGCCGCTGCCACTCCTTGCGTCGGCCTCGCCCGGACGCCTCCCAATCCTTCGAACCCTCACCACTCATGCCTACCAAAACTCAGTCCACAAAGATCACGACGACACGCCTCCCGGCGAAAGACCTCTCTGCGCCCGCGAAGAACGGCGCCGCTGCCAAGCCTGCCGCCAAGCCCGTTCGCGCGACCAAGTATGTCTATACCTGGGGCGACAACAAAGCTGACGGCGACGGCTCGATGAAGCCGCTGCTCGGCGGCAAGGGCGCGAACCTGGCCGAGATGGCGCGGATCGGTCTGCCGGTGCCTCCCGGGTTCACGATCAGCACCGAGGTCTGTACCTATTTCTACGCCAACAAGCGGACCTACCCGGTCGAGTTGCAGGCGCAGATGAAGAGCGGCATCGCCCGGATCGAGAAGATCATGGGCCACCGGTTCGGCGACGCCACCAGCTTTCCGCTGCTGATCGCGGTGCGGTCGGGGGCACGCGACTCGATGCCCGGGATGATGGACACCATCCTCAATCTCGGCCTCAACGATCAGACCGTGCTGGCGCTCGAGACCGCGACCCGCAATCCGCGCTTCGCCTGGGATTGCTACCGCCGCTTCATCCAGATGTACGGCGACGTCGTGCTCGGCGTGCAGAAGCTGCCAAGCGAGGATCACGAGCCGTTCGAGAGCGTGATCGAGCAGTACAAGGAGGAGGCGCACGGCGACGCGCACCTCGACGACACCCGCCTCGGCGCCGACGATCTCAAGGCGATCATCGAGCGCTTCAAGAGCCTGGTGCTCGAGCGTACCGGCAAGGCGTTCCCGTCCGACCCCTGGGAACAACTGCAGGGCGCCGTCGGCGCCGTGTTCGGCTCCTGGATGAACGACCGCGCCATCGTCTACCGGCGCAAGTACAACATCCCGGCCGAGTGGGGCACCGCGGTCAACGTGCAGGGGATGGTCTTCGGCAACACCGGTGAGGAGTCGGGGTCCGGGGTGGCGTTCACGCGCGACCCGGCGACCGGCGAAAAGGTCTTCTACGGCGAGTTCCTGATGAACGCCCAGGGCGAGGACGTGGTTGCGGGCGTGCGCACGCCCGAGGCAGTGGCCCTGCTGGCGCGGCAGCAGCCGAAGTCCTACAAGGAGCTGGACCGCATCCGGAAGGTGCTCGAGACGCGCTTCACCGACATGCAGGACTTCGAGTTCACGATCCAGGATGGCACCGTCTACATGCTGCAGACGCGCAACGGCAAGCGCACCGGTGTGGCGGCGGTGCGGATTGCCGTGGAGATGGTCAAGGAGGGCCTGATCGACTGGAAGACGGCGGTGACGCGCGTCCCGGCCGATCAACTCGACCAGGTGCTGGCGCCGATCTTCGATCGTGCCGCCGTGGCCCAGGCCACGGTGATTGCGCGCGGGCTGCCGGCCGGCCCGGGCGCGGCCTCGGGGCAGATTTACTTCAACGCCGAGCGGGCCGTGGAAGCCGCCGAGCAGGGCAAGCACGTGCTGCTGGTGCGGGTCGAGACCTCCCCAGAGGACCTGCGCGGCATGATTGCCGCCGAAGGCATCCTGACCGCGCGTGGCGGCGTCTCGTCGCACGCTGCGCTGGTCGCCCGTCAGATGGGCAAGGTCTGCGTCTGCGGCGCCGCCGCCCTGCACATCGACTACGACAAGCGGACCCTGTCGGTCGACGGCACGGTCTACAAGGAAGGCGACTTCCTGTCGATCGACGGCACCGCCGGCGAGGTCTACGCCGGGCAGATCACGACCGGCGCCTCGGAGGTCATCCAGGGTCTGATCCACAACGATGCCGAGGCCAAGCGGGGCCGGACCTACAAGAACTTCGTGCAGCTGATGAAGTGGTGTGGGGACGCGACCCGGATGTCGGTGCGCACCAATGCCGACACGCCCGAGCAAGTCCGCAACGCGCTGGCGTTCGGCGCGGTCGGCATCGGCCTGACCCGAACCGAGCACATGTTCTTCGAGGGCGATCGCATCGACGCGATGCGCGAGATGATTCTCGCCGACACGCTCGAGGCGCGCGAGGCGGCCCTCGACAAGCTGCTGCCGTACCAGCGCGAGGACTTCTTCGGCATCTTCAAGGAGCTCAAGGGGTACCCGGCGACGATCCGCTTCCTCGATCCGCCGCTGCACGAGTTCCTGCCGAACTCGGCCGAGCAGCAGCAGGCTCTGGCCAAGAAGCTCGGGATCGCGGTCGACAAGATCGAGCAGCGCGTGCACGACCTGCACGAGTTCAACCCGATGCTCGGCTTCCGCGGCTGCCGGCTCGGCATCCGTTACCCGGAGATCACGGCGATGCAGGCCCGGGCCGTGTTCGAGGCCGCGGCTGACGCCAACAAGAAAGGCTACAAGGCCAATCCGGAGATCATGATTCCGCTGGTCGGCTTCAAGCGCGAGCTCGACCTGCAGGTGGCGGTGGTCCACGACGTCGCCGCCAAGGTCCAGGCCGAACGCAAGACCACCATTGCCTACAGCGTCGGCACGATGATCGAGGTGCCGCGCGGCGCGGTGACCGCCGACGAAATCGCCGAGACCGCCGAGTTCTTCAGCTTCGGCACCAACGACCTGACCCAGACCACATTGGGCATGTCGCGCGACGACTCGGGCTCGTTCCTCGGCCCGTACGAAGAACTCGAGATCGTCAAGCGCAACCCGTTTGCCACCATCGACCAGAGTGGCGTCGGCGCGCTGATGCAGATCGCGGTCGAGAAGGGCCGACAGACCCGCCGTAGCATCAAGCTCGGGATCTGCGGTGAGCACGGCGGCGACCCGGAGTCGGTCAAGTTCTGCGAGAGCCTCGGCCTGACCTACGTCAGCTGCTCGCCGTTCCGCGTGCCGGTGGCACGACTGGCCGCGGCGCAGGCGGCGCTGCAGTCAAGGGCCCGCGCCGTGTAGGCGCCGGACTTGTCCGGCGAAAGCCGGGAGCGAGCGCGGGCGGCCCG
>JACDAO010000755.1 GCA_013695405.1 Acidobacteriota bacterium
GGACAGGGCCGTCACCGACGAGCCGAGGAACGCGTACCAGGTCCAGGCGACCGGCGTGGTCGTCCACACCCAGGTCAGCACGCCGAGGCCGACCAGCATGCCGGTCAGCATCGCCGGCACGCCGACGCGGGTCGTGGCGAAGCCGACCAGGAAGGCCCCGAGCACCGGGCCGGCGGTCAGCGACAGGATCGACAGCCCGGCGTCGAGCACCGACCGGTTCATCCACTGGCAGGCGAGCGCGACCAGCAGCTGCACCACGCCCCAGCCGAGCGTGGCCCGATACGAGACGCGCATGATCGTCTGCTCGTCGGCGGTCTCGTTGACGTACTGCAGGTAGAAGTCGTTGACGGTGGTCGCGGCCATCGCGTTGATCGAGGGCGACAGCGCCGCGGCGACAATCGCCGCGATGATGAAACCGGCGACGCCGCTCGGCAGGGTGTCGACCACGAACCGCGGCAGGATTTCGTCGGGGCGGCCGATCGCCGGCAGCGGCACCTGCTGATAGTAGGTGAACAGCATCACGCCAATCAGCAGGAACAGCCCGAACTGCAGCAGCACCAGCACGCCGCTGAGGATCAGGCCCTTGCCGGCGTCGCGCGCCGACGGCGCCGAGAGCAGACGCTGCACCAGGAACTGGTCGGTGCCGTGGGTGGCCAGGGTCAGCGCGATACCGCCGATCAGTCCGGCCCAGAAGGTGTAGATCCGCGACGGGTCGAGCGAGAAATCGAAGACCGCGAACTTGCCGGCCGCCGAGCCGGCGGCGACCACCGCACCCCAGCCGCCGTCGATCTGCTGCAGCAACGCCACGAAGATGACCAGCGCGCCGGCCAGGTACACGAACATCTGGACGACATCGGTCCAGATCACCGCCGCCGACCCGCCGTACATCGTGTAGACGATCATCGCGGTGCCGAGCAGCACCACCGTCCACGGCACCGGAATCCCGGTGACCACGGCGATCACCAGCGCGGTGGTGAACAGCCGGATGCCATCGGCCAGCGATCGGGTGATCAGGAAGATCGCCGCACCCGCCGACCGCACGGCCGGCCCGAACCGCCACTCGAGCAGCTGGTACGAGGTCATCAGGTCGCCGCGGAAATACGCCGGCAGGAACACCGCGCTGACGATCACGCGCCCGACCACATAGCCGATCGGCAGCTGCAGGAACGCCATGTTGCCGGTGTAGGCCGCAGCCGGTACGCCGATGAAGGTGATCGTGCTGGTCTCGGTGGCCACGATGGTGAAGCAGATCGCCCACCACGGCACCGAACGGCCGGTCAGGAAGTAGTCTCGCGAGGACCGCTGGAATCGCGCGAAGTAAGTGCCGAATGCGGTCAGCGCCAGCACGTATCCGGCGATCACCGCGTAGTCGAGCGCGTTGAGGACCATGCGAGGGGCACAGCGTATACCATGTGTCCCGCATGGCCGCCCCCGCTCCCGCGGTGTTCCTGGACCGCGACGGCACCCTGATCGAGGAAGCCGGTTATCTGGACCGACTCGATCGGATGACGCTGTTTCCCTCGACCGTCGATGCCTTGCGCCTGCTGGCGCGCGGCGGCTATCGGCTGGTGGTGATCACCAACCAGAGCGGCATCGCGCTCGGCCTGTTCGACGAGGCGTTCGTCACCGGCACCCACAGCGCGCTCGAGGCGCGGCTGCATGCGGCCGGTGCCGGCATCGACGGCTACTATGTATGCCCGCATCATCCAGCCGGGCAGGTCCCCGCCCTGACCCTGGACTGTCAGTGTCGCAAGCCCGCCCCGGCGCTGGTCCGGCAGGCCGCCGTCGATCTCGATCTCGATCTGTCGCGTTCCTACGTGGTCGGCGATCGCTGGAGCGACGTGCGGTTGGCGGCCCGCGCCGGTCTGGCCGGCGGCATCCTGGTGCGTACCGGCTACGGACGCAGCGCCGAGGGCCGCGTCCCCGACGACGTCGCGCCGGTGCTCATCGCCGACGATCTGATGGAGGCGGCGGCGTGGCTGCTGCGCACCGGCCGGTAAGCATGTCCGAACGGCTCCGGAGCACAATCGAGGCGCTGCCGCGACTGCGGACGGTGGTGATCGGCGACATCGCCGCCGACGAGTTCCTGTACGGGCGCGTCGCCCGGGTCTCGCGCGAGGCGCCCGTGTTGATCCTGGAGTACGATTCGACCGAGGTCGTTCCTGGCGGTGCCGGCAATGCCGCGCACAACGTCGCCACGCTCGGCGGCCGCACCCAGCTGTTCGGTTGCGTGGGACGTGACCCGGCGGCCGATCGGCTGCTCGCCGCGATGCGCGCCGCCACCATCGACGTCCGCGGCGTGGTCCGCGTCCGCGACTACGCCACGCCGACCAAGACCCGCGTGCTCGCCGGCGGCATCCACTCGGCCAAGCAGCAGGTGGTGCGGATCGACCGGCGTCAGGGTGAGGTGCCGGCGCGCGCCGTGCACGAGGCCTGGGGCGCCCGCCTCGAGCGCGCCCTGACCAGCTGCGACGCGGTGCTGATTTCCGATTACGGCGGCGGCGTCGTCACCGGCCCGCTCGTGCGTTCGGTGCGGCAGGCACTGCGCCGCCGCAGCGACCGTCGCGTGCCGGTGCTGATCGACTCACGCTACGCCATCGACCGGTACCACGGCCTGACCGCCTCGACGCCCAACGAGGCGGAACTCGAGGCGATGCTCGACGTGCGCATCGACGACGACGCGCGGGTGCTGGAGCGGGCCGGCCGGACCCTGCTGGAGCGCACCCGGATGGCGGCGGTGCTGGTCACCCGCGGCAGCCGTGGCATGGCGCTGTTCGAACCAGGCCGGCTGACCGTGCACATCCCGATTTTCGGGTCCGACCAGATCGCCGACGTCACCGGCGCCGGCGACACGGTGATTGCCGCCATGACCCAGGCGCTGGCGGCAGGCGCCTCGTTCGAGGACGCGGCGCGGCTGGCCAATGTCGCCGGCGGGCTGGTGGTGATGAAGCGAGGCACCGCCACCGTCTCGCGCGACGAACTGCGGCTGGCCATCGAGCACGACCGGTGATCGTCACGCTCGAGGTCCTGCTGACGCGTGTGGCGGCGCACCGGGCCCGGGGACAGACCGTGGCGCTGGCCAACGGCGTCTTCGACCTGCTGCACGTCGGCCACCTGCGATACCTGGGCGGCGCCGCGGCCGAAGCCGACGTCCTGGTGGTGGCGGTCAACGCCGACGCGGTGGTCACGCGCCTGAAGGGCCCGTCGCGACCAATCGTGCCGGGCATCGAGCGCGCCGAACTGGTCGACGCGATCCGCGGCGTCGACTACGTGCTGCTGTTCGACGAGCCAACCGTGACGCCGTTGCTCGAGGTGCTGCGCCCCGAGGTGCACTGCAAGGGCACGGACTACACGGTCGCGACTGTGCCCGAGCGTGCCACCGTGCAGGCCTACGGCGGTCGCACCGCGATCGTCGGCGATCCCAAGGATCACTCGACGCGCGAGATCGTGGCCCGCCTCAGTCCGACCCTCGAGCCGTGAGCGCTGCGCGGTC
>JACDAO010000762.1 GCA_013695405.1 Acidobacteriota bacterium
CTCGGTGGAACCGCGCCGCGCGGCGTCGGTCACCCGCTGCACCTGCAGCGACGGCCGCACGCCCAGGGCGAGCCGCGCGGCGTGCACCTGGGTCCAGTGGTCGACCGCCTCCAGCCCTTCTCGCACCCGTTCCTCCGGGGCCTGACGCTCGATCAACGCCGCCTGCCGGCGGCCGAAGCTCAGTCGCGCACCCAGGTGCAGGGTATACGGATCCCACCACACCACGTCGAACAGCGCACCGACGGGCCCGAGCGTGTAGCGGCCCGGGCGAACCGGCGCCGGGTGCCCGGCGTCCTCGTCGGGCCGTTCCATGACCGTGTCACGACCGAATGCGGGGCATCCCTCGGCGACGCCGGCCACCGGGTACGGCCGTTCCGGATACAACGCGGCGTTCAGCACGCCGACCCAGCGTTCGCCGTGCTTCGGCCCGGGGTAGGGGTCGTCGCCCACTGCGGGGACGACCAGCAGGTCGCGGGCCCTGGTGGCCGCGACGTAGGCCAGTCGCAGGCCTTCGGCGCGGTCGCGCGCGACTTCGGCGTCGCGGCGCTCGACCAGTTCGATCGGCGCGCAGTGGGCGATCGTCTGCACGCACAGGCCCTGCGTGGCATCGACGACGCGCGAGGGCAGGCGCCCGCCGAGCTGACAGGTGATGTCGCCGAGGATGACCACCGGGAACTCGAGGCCCTTGGCCTTGTGGACGGTCATGATGCGGACGCCGTCGGTGCCCTCCTCGAGGATCGGGCTCTCGGCCGCTTCGATGTGGGTCTCGTCGAGGAACTGCTGCACGAACCCGCGGAACGACGCGCCGTCGCCGGCCTCGTACTGACGCGCCAGTTCGACCACGTGCAGCACGTTGGCTAGCGCCTGTTCCCCGCCCGGCCGCAGCGCCAGACCGGCGTGCGCGCGCGTGGCGCGCAGCAGGGCCTGCACGGTGTCCTGCACCGGCACCGTGTTGCGTCGTCGATGCAGCGTCGCCAGCAGCTGCAACGCCTCGGCGAGATCGGTCTGATCGGTGGAGACCGCCGGATCGATCGCGCTGATCGGGGGCGCAGGCGCGAAAGGATTGAGCCGTCCGTCGTGGGCGTCGCGATATGCGAGCAGCACGTGATCGGGGAACGCGAACAGGCCACCGCGCATCGTCGCGTAGACCGACAACTCGTCGTCTGGCCACTCGATCGCGCACAGCGCCGCACGCAGGGTGTCGACTTCCTCGCGATCGTGGAAGCTGCGTCCGCCGACCAGCAGGTGCGGCACCTGACGCGCCTCGAGCGCCTCGACGTAGGCGCGGGTGACGTCCTGTCCCCAGCTCATGAAGCGGCGGAACAGGATTGCCACGTGGCGCGCCTGGATCGGCACCCGGGTCTCGCCACCGCCCGGGGCCCGCTCGGACACCGTCCACCCACTCTGGTGCAGCAGCCAGTCGACGTAGGCGCCGACCGCGTCCGGCAACGACGCCTCGATCGCGGCGCCGCTGACGTTGCGTGGTCCGTACGGGCGAGGCACCGGCAGCGCCACCAGCGCCGGCTGCGCCTCGTGCTCGGCGCGGACCGGCTCGAGCGGTACGTACGAGGCCTGCGCGGCCTCGCGATCGCCGTCCATCACCGCGGCGAAGACGTGGTTGATCGCCCGCTGCAGCGTCGGCACGCTGCGGAAGCAGGTGCGGAGCTCACAGGTGGTCGCTCCCTGCGCCATCAGCTGGCGCCTGACCTGCCAGTAGGTGTCGACGTCGGCACGCCGGAACCGGTAGATCGCCTGCTTGGGGTCGCCGACGATGAACAGCTTGCCCGGCACCGGCATCACCGTGGTCCAGTCGGTGTCGTCGGTGCGACCCGACGCCAGGAGCAACAGAATCTCGGCCTGGATCGGATCGGTGTCCTGGAACTCGTCCACGAACAGCCGGCGATACCGCTGCTGGAAGTCGGCGCGGACGCCGGCGTCGCGGCGCAGCAGGTCGCGCACACGCATCAGCAGATCGGTGAAGTCGAGTGCGCCGCGGTCCTGTTTGGCCGCTTCGTACCCGGCCAGGCAGGGCTGCAGCTCGCGCTGCAGGCAGACCGCGAGGTCGGCGTCCAGCGCCGCCACTGCGGCATCGAGCGACTGGCGCAACGCGGCGTGCTGGGCGCGCACCTCGGCCCGCGGCAGCCCGGTTGCGTAGGTCAGGCCCTGCCCGACGCGGCAGCGGGTGAACGCGTCATCACGCGACAACGGCACCAGCAGCGCCTCCATCCCGTCGACGGCGTCGCCGTCGGCGGCCTCGAGCGCGTGGCGATGCAGACGGCTGAACCGGCGAATCGCTTCGGTGTCTCGACAGAAGTTATCCGACGACGAGCCGCGCGCACTGAGGTCGGCAAAGGCGTGGATCGACGCCAGGGTGCTGACGACCAGGGCCCGTCGATCCAGGGGGTCGCGCCGCCACGGCCGACTGAAGTCTCGCCACTCGGTCAGCGCGCGCACCGCCTTGCGCAGCGCCGCGCGCGGCCCGGCCTCGCCGTCCTCGTCGCGGAAGGTGCGCCGCAACACCCGTCGCACGCCTTCGCCTGGAGCCTGTAGCGTCTCCTGCAGCCACTGGTCGACGACGGCATCGCGCAGGGCGTCGGCGGCCGGCTCGAGCAGCACCTCGAAGCGCGGGTCGACGTCGGCCTCGACCGGGCGCTCGCGCAGCAGGTCGGCACAGAAGCCGTGGATGGTGCTGACGTGCGCATCCTCGAGATGTGCCAGCGCGTCCTGCAGACGGGCCCGCGAGTCGCCGTCACGCAGGCCACGGGCGTGCTCGATTTCCTCGCGCAGCCGCAGCTTGAGTTCGCCGGCGGCCTTCTCGGTGAAAGTCACCGCGACGATTTCGCCGATGCGGGCCCGGCCCTCGGCCAGGGTGTTGACCATGCGCGCCACCAGCTCGGTGGTCTTGCCGGTACCGGCGGCCGCTTCGACCACCAGCGTCTGGTCGAGCGCGTCCCGGATCAGATCGCGCGCCGGCTGGTCCACCAACGTCGTCATCGCCACCGCCGCAACTCCTTCAGATCTTCGAGTGCATGACTGTCCTTGCGCCGCGGCACGAGCTGCGCGCCAGGTCCACACACCGCCTGGAAGTCGCAATAGGCGCAGGCATTGGCGTCAGGCGCGGCGGGCAGGTGTCCGGAGGCGATGGCCCGGTCGACCACTGCGAGCACCTCGAGCCCGCGCGCCCTGGTGGCGTCGCCCGCGGCGCCGCTGACCGGCCAGTCGCGTTCGACGTAATCGCCCTCGGCGGTGCAGTAAGACAGGCGCGACGCGCTGACGCGCCCGCCGAGCACCGCCTCGACCGCCATCGCGTAGAGGATCGGCTGGAGTGTGCGCCCGCCGTTGACTTCGATCCGATCGGTCAGCCGATACTTTCCCGTCTTGTAGTCGGTGATGCGCCACTCGTCGGCACCGCGCCGTTCGAGCAGGTCGACCACGCCGTGCAGGCGTGTGCCATCGGGCAGGATCGCTTCTTCGCGCCGGCTGGCCTGGTCGCGGCCGAACCCGCCGGAGAAGCCCACGCCCATTTCCACGTACGCCGGGGTCCAGGCGTCTTGCTGCCGCAGCAGCCGCGCCAACCACTCGTGCAGGTCGCGACGCATCGCCGCCACCGCGTCGTCCCAGACGCGGGCGATTGGCGGCATCAGGCGGTCGGAGTAGTCGACGGCAATCCGCGACACGATCGCGTCGGCGACGGCGTGGGCCTCCAGGTCCTGCGCCGCCTGTGGCGGAGTCCAGCCGCGCGCAATGAAAGCGCGCATCACGTCGGCCAGCATCTCGTGGACCATCGAGCCCCGGGTCAGCGGGTCGAGCGTGGTCAGCGGCTGCGCCTCCTCGCGAGGCTCGAGGCGCAGGATGGTCGACAGGTAGAACTGGTACGGACAAATGGCGAACCGCTGCAGCGCTGACGCCGAATAGGGTCGTGCCGCGAGCCGGTGCCGGGCCAGCGCGTCGGCGGGGGCCATCAGCCCGTCGTGCGCCGTCCAGGCCGGCTTGAGGCGGAAGTGCCGGGCCAGCAGCGCTCGCCGCAGCGCTGGATTGAGGTCGAACAGATAGCGGCCGCGTCCGGTGATGTCCGCGTCCGGGCCACGCAAGTAGTGCTGCAATACGCTGAGGTCGTGTTCGGCCGCGTCGATCGCGCAGGCTGGATCCTGCGGCGCCGGCCACGACAACCGCGCGCCGCTGCGTTGCTGCGCGTCGCGCATCAGTGCCTGGTAGCCGGCCACGACGCCGGTGACGGCGCGCTGGACGTCGAGCGCGTAGAACGACGGCACGCGCGGCCGCGCCTGCGCGGTTTCCATCGACGCATACGAGACGAGCAGCGCCTGACCCGCCGCGCCTACGGCCAGCCGCAACTGCAGCCGTTCGACGGCCACCCGATCGTCGTCGACCGCCAGGTCTGTGGAGAGCCGGACACGCTCGGCGTCGAGCAGCAGCGGATCCTGGCGGCTGCGCTGCGGGAAGACTCGCTCGGCCAACCCCGGGACGCACACGTAGTCGAAGACCCGGCCGCGCACCTGGTCGGGCGTGCCGACGAAGACGCGACCGTAACGGCTGTCGGGCGGCGGCACGGGCAGGTGGGTCAGGCGATCGCGAAGGACCTCGCAGACCTCCGGCAGGCTGACGCCGGTGATGCCGGCGAGCGGGCGCAACTCGGCGAGCGTGGCCAGGACGCGCGCCGGCGCGGTCAGGACGCGCGGCGCCAGGTGCGCAAGCCGTTCCAGCCACGCCCCCCAGTCGTCGTGGCCGGGCCATGCGGCCATCTCGCGCACCAACGGGCCGGCAAAGGCGATCAGCTCGTCGGTCCAAGTGACCCGACGGGCGAGGCCCAGGTGCCGTGGCGAAGCGGGATCGTCGGCGCGCGCCGCGGCTTCGCGCACCTGCAGTTCTTCGCGGTAGCCGCGCAGCCGGCGCTCCCATCGCGACAGCCCGCCTATCACCTGGGCGTCGTTGAGGACGTGCTCCCAGCGCCACGGGGCACGACTCGCGCCCGGTACGGCGGGCGAAGGCGGCGTTGCCTCGATGGTCGTTGCGCTGTCGGGCGCCACGGCGTCGTGCCAGGCGGACGCTGTCAGCCCGAG
>JACDAO010000768.1 GCA_013695405.1 Acidobacteriota bacterium
CGGGAACGCAAGGCGGCTCCTGACGCTGTCGCGCGCGTCCACATGGGGGCGAAGGTTGAGGTCGAATCCGGGGAAGCCCCACTTGGTGCGCTTCGGCCTGAGCCTGTATCCGGCCGCCGGGTGGAGGAAGTACACGTTGTGCCCCTGCTCTTGCAGGTGCCGGGCGACATTCCCCACCACGGAGGCAATACCCCCGGTCTCCTGATCCCAAGGCACTGCAATGAGTACGTTCATGAGCACGGCGCTTGCGAGCCAGTCGGGCGGCCTACCGTCGCCCCGCTTGCAGCAGACGACGCATCGCGACCGCATCCTGGAGAATCGTCCGGCCCCGCGTCGACATCAGCAGCGCGCCGATGAACACGGACAGGGCACATGGTACGGCCAGCGTCAGGCCGGACCATGGCGTCACATCGCCGAGCCATGACCGAAGTCCCAGGAGGGCGACGACGGTCACGCAGGTCGCCCCTGCAATCGGCGCGACGGTGACGTAGAAATCTGCCTGCCGGATCGGTCCTTTGCGTGTGACGAACCAGAAGAGCAGCGGCGCCACCAGCAGCACCATGGTTGCTGAATACGTCGCCGCCACACCGACCCCGCCCCACGGTACTCCCGCGGCGATGCCCGTCACGATCAGACCCGACCCGATCAGACCCCAGGTGAGCATGTCGCGAGTGCGGCCCTGGCTCACGAACAGCCAGCCGGTCGTGTCGCAGATCGCCGCGACCGGCGCGGACAGTCCCAACAGAACGAATACCGGAGTCACCTGCGCCCAGGTCGGTCCGAGGACGATCATGACCAGCCAATCGGCCGTCAGGACCATCAGCGCCACTCCCGGCATGGTCAGGAGAATGACCTTCTCCAGAATGCGACAGTAGGCGCGCCGGTACGCGTCGGGTTCGCTCACCAGGCGGCTCAGCGCAGGCATGGCCACGGCCGTGATCGGCGCGTTGATCTGGCCGATCGGCAGCAGCAGTATCTGATACGCCTTGTCGTAGATCCCCAGCTGGAACGGCCCCCAGAAGCGTCCGATCAGCGCGTTGTCGAGATGGCGCGCAAAGTAGTTGACGATGTGGAAGCCGGTGAGATTCCTGCCAAAGGCAACCAGAGATGTGACCTTGGCGAGATCAAGCCGCACGGACGGCCGCCAGCGCGAGGCGAGCCATACGCCGGCCAGGGCGATCATCGCCGTGGCTACCTGCGCCATCACCAGGGACCAGTAGCCGTGTCCTCGTCGTGCCAGCGTGATCGCCACCGCGGCGCTTCCGCACGTCGCCACGATGTCAATCGCCGCCAACGCGCCAAACTGCATGCGTCGTTGGAGCAATGCCTGGTGCTGGACGGCGAACCCGTTGATCAGGAACGTGCACGCCAGCCCGATCGTGATCGCCGTGACCCGTGGCTCTCTGTAGAAGTGCGCGATCACCGGCGCCATGGCCATCGCGACCAGCATCGTGGCGCCGCCCAGCAGCACGTTGAGCCAGAACAGCGTGCTGACCTGCGAATGGGTGATGGTCGGGCGTTGGACGGTCGCAGAGGACAGGCCGATGTCCTTGAACAGGGCGATGAACCCTGTCAACACGGTCACCATGCCAATCAGACCGTAATCGGCCGGCCTCAGCAGGCGTGCCAGGATCACCGTGGTGATCAGCATCAGGCAGAACTTCGCCAATTGCGTCGTGACGGTGATCGCGCCGCTGCGGGCAGATCGGGCGCCGAGGTCTGCACGCAGGTGGCTGGTATCGAGGTACCCCTCATGGGCAGCGTCGGCCAACTCGACGTCGCCGGGGTGCGCTGGCCCGGTCACGTCTGCGGTCCGCGTCGTGATCTCACGACACGTCACTCGGTGAACGACGTGCCCGATGTGCGCTAGCGAGCACCGGCGCGCGCATGGAGGTCGTACAGTTTGGAATAGTCGCGCAGCATGCCCGCGAGTGCGTAGGTGCCTACGCTTGCCTCACGATTGGCCATGCCCAGGCGGCGCCTGAGCGGGGCATCGGTGACAAGCCGCTGCAACTGGCGCACGAAGGCCTCGGGCTCACCCGCCGGAGCGACCGGAGAATACCCACCGTCGGCCGGGAGCATCTGACGGCAGTCGCCCACGTCGGTACTGAGCGCCGGCTTGCCGCAGGCCATCGCCTCCAGGAGCGCCATCGGCAACTGCTCGGTCTTGGACGTCAGCAGGAACACGTCGAATGCCGCGTGGCACAGCGTGGTGTCCGGGAGGGCGCCGACCATGTGCACTCTTCCCGACAGACCGAGATCCTGGGTGAGCGCGCGGAGCTCTCCCTGGCACGGACCGTCGCCCACGATCGCCAGGTGCACTTCCGGCCGGTCGAGTGTCTTGAGCACCCGCAGCATCATCGACAGGTTCTTCTCCGGCGACAGTCGTCCGACGCTTCCCAGCAGCAGGGCGTCGGGAGGAATTGGCAACGTGCGGCGCCACCCGGGATCGAGATCCGGCCGGAAGCGCTCCGTATCGATCCCGTTGGGGATGTAGTGGAGTCGTGACTCCGGCACGTGGTAGCGCGTGCGGGCGATGTCGGTGAGCGTCTGCGAGATCATCACCACGGCCGCGCAGCGGGGCAGAAGCACCCGTCTCGTGAACACGCGCCGCCGCAGGAGCTGCGTGGATTCGTCGCTCGCAAAGCCGTCTTCTGTGTGAATGACGGCCCGGTGCCCGCACAGCAAGCCTGCCGCCACCGCGTCGATGGCGCCCCAGTTGTAGGTGGCGACGATCGACGGCTTGCGCTCCCGAAGCAGCACACGGACAGCGCGGAGCGCGCCGAATCGGGCCGACCGGTCCACCTGCAGCACGTTGCACCGTTCCGTGTGCCGTACGCGCTCGAGAAACGACGTGTTGCCGTCCAGTGCCACCAGGTCATGCGAGAACTGGTCGCCGAGCGCGTCGATGAGGAGCGCCATCCGAATTTCACGGCCGCCAACGCCAAGGCTTGGGGCGACATGTAGGATGCGAATTGGCGCACTGCAGGCTGGTGACGCGCACGCCATGTCGGCGATGCCGTCAGCCATGATGCGCCTGCGCGACAGGTGGAGCCGCGACGACCGGCTCGACGGCTGCGTCGGCCTCCGCACGCTCCGCCGCCAGGAGCCGGTCCAGGGCAGCCACAAACCCGAACAGGAACCAGTTCATCTCATTCAAGGCCTGAGACAGGAAGCTGCCACCAGCCACAAACGCGGCCAGCGAGGCGAGGAGCGCGATGCTCATTCTCACGGGGAACGGGTCGGTGGCGCTGCCCGGCCTGAGCGATCTGATGCGGATGCGTAACAGTGTCCACGCCGACGACAGGAGAAGCCACCCATAGGCGACAGCGCCGAGCACGCCGGTCTCGGAGAGAAGCTGAAAATGCGTGCTGTGGACCGCGCGTCTCGAGCCGTGGCGTCCGTATGCCGTGTCGAACTCATCATAGCGCGCGGGAAAGTTGCCGAGGCCGACGCCCAGCGGGTACGCCTTGACCATGTTCACCGCGACCTCCCAGTAGTGCAGGCGACTCAAGGCCGATCCCTCGTCTACCTCTTCGTATGTGCTGATGGTCGACAACCGATCCGCATACCCCTCTGGTGCCGGCATCACGAAGTACCCCAGGGTGAGTGCCACCGACGTGCCGAGCAGGTACAGCCATCGCCTTGGTTGAACCCACAAGTACACCGCGGCACCCGCCGCCACCGCCAGGAACGCGCCACGAGAGTAGGTGCTCACGACTGCCAGCACCGACAACGCTGCGGCGGCAAACCACCCCAGCCGGAGCCAGCGCCGCTGCACCAACGTCGCGACGGCCAGCAGGAAGAAGATGTTGCGAGCGATGGCAAACCCGAAGTCGTTGTTGTCGCTGAACATGCCGCCCATGCCGACGGTTGTGAACCGGGCGCCCCCTCGGATCAGGTACCCGACACCCACCTTGGCGCCGTGGAAACCGAGGGACCCGGCAAGTACCGCGACAGCCCAGAACAGCCGCTGACGCGTGGTGATCAGGGTCACGCCGAGCAAGGCCATCGTGAGCGCCAGTGCCAGCTTGAACAACCCATCGGTCGACGCGACGGGGTCAACCGCGTTGAGGTGCGCGACCGCCGCGGCACCAAGTATCGCCAGCGAGCCCAGCGACAGCCGATGCGTGACGTTCGGCAAGACACCCGTGAGCAGGCATGGCACGACGAACGCGACCGCCGTCACGAGGGACAGGCGCAGGCTGGTCAACTCGTGGTACGACCACTCCTGCGGCCGGAAGAACGCGAACCAGGTGTACAGCAAAAATCCCGCAAAGCGGTCGATGCCACTTGCTGCAAGCCCCATCGCGACAATGACGAGAACCAGGAGTGACCGCATCTCAGCTCTCGTCTGTCCGGGCCATCGGGTTGGCACGCAGCCGACGCGCCAGACGCCGACGCGTCAACAGAAACCGGTGCTTGCGATAGAGGTAGAGCAGGCCAGCGGCATGACTCAGCGCGACCCGCTTGACCGGCAGGCCACGCGAGATCTCCTGTGCATCGTGCAGGACCGAGCAGCCGGGCAGGTAGACCACGCGCCACCCATGGGCCCAAATCCGGATGCAGTAGTCGACGTCCTCGGGCGCGTAGAAAATCGCCTCGTCCAGATCGCCGACTCGCTCCACGACGTGCCGAGGCAGCAACCAGAAGGCCGAAATCGCGTAGTCCACGTCCGTAGGTCCGCGTGCGGCGCGATGTCGCCACGCCGCCTCGATCTGCCGGAGGCGAAGGTAACGGTGCAGCTTGCGCGGCAGCGTCGGGAATGTATCGACTGACATCTGCAACTCCCCGGATCGATACGTCATCGCCGGGGCGACGAGGCCGATCGTCGCGTCGCTGACCAAGTGCTCCAGGAGCGTATCAGCGACCCCCGGGGGCGCGGACACATCTGAATCCACGACGCCGATGTACCTGCCACGGGCCGCCCGGAACCCGTGATTGCGGGGCGCCGTGGTGCCCTGATTGTCGCGGAGGCGAATCACGGCAAGTCGCGAGTCGAAGCGCACGGCCAGATCGTCGAGAATCGCGACGGTGCCGTCAGTTGAACCATTGTCGACCACCACCACCTCGTCCGCATCTGCGCCTGGCGGTTCGAGCAACGAGCAGACACACGCCGCGATGTGAGCCTCCGAGTTGTGCGCAAGCACGATGTACGAAATACGGCGCTCATGGTGGGCGGCGCTGACGGTCCCGCGATCGCCCGTACCGGCCAGCGTCACACAGACCTTCCTTGCGCGACGACCTCATCCAGCAGGTCCCCGAGCGCCGCGGTCAGCGACCGTCGGTCGAAACGCGTCACGAAGTCGGGCGAGAGCCCAAGCGGAAGACGGAGTCGGCAATCGACCGCTTCGCGAATCGCGCGCTCCAGATCGCCGACCAGTCCCGTGGTCACCACAAAGGGCGCCAGGCAGTACTGCCGGACGATCTCGGCGTTGTCGCCTTCGGGACAGTCCGCCAGGATCGGCAACCCGGTGGCAAGGTACTCGTACGTCTTCGACGCCACCGCGATGTACTGGTCGACGCCGGTCTCGCGTCCCTGCTTGAGGTACAGGAGTGAGGCGTCCTGGAGCACCTGCTGCGCCTCGTCGCGCGGTAGAGCGCCGAGCAGGCGGATGTTGACGCGTTCGCGGAAGCGCTGGTAACTGGCGAACGGTGCGCCCGCATGTACGAAGACGACATCGCGCCGTCCGATGCGCGCCAGGGCTTCCAGCAGGGCGTCTGGGGTACGCTGGCCGTAGAACGATCCGATGTGGACGATCAGGAACTCGCCCGCGCGCACACCGTGCCCGGGTGACGGCGTGAGCGCATCGTAGCCATTCGGGATGACGACGAACTTCGCGGCATGCTCCGGATACGTCTGCCGATAGAGCCGCGCTGCGCCGCTCGTGTTGACGATCACCCGCGTGGCTCCCTCGAATGCGCGCCGCTCGAGCCGAACGATGGCCCGGCGGCGCAGGCCGGCAAGCGCATTGTGCGGGTTGAGCAGCCAAGCGTCGCGGAAGTCGAGCACCACAGGCTTGCCGAATCGCCGGCCGAGCCACACGGCCACGGTCGCGGACGAGAACGGTGAGCACGAGGCGTACACGCAGT